>JAYSYB010000100.1:0-6952 GCA_043716775.1 Rubrivivax sp. | reverse complement strand
AGCAGCCGGCCATGCAGGTCATACGTCCAGCGGTGCAAGGGGCAGACGATGTTCTGCGCCGTCTGGCCGCGGCCCTTGAGCATGATGGCTTGCCGATGCCGGCAGACGTTTGACACCAGTTCGACGCCGTCGCGTGTGCGCACCAGTGCGCGGCCTTCGCCTTCCTGCGGCAGTGCCAGGTAGTCGCCCACGTGCGGCACGGCTAGCTCATGCCCCAGGTAGCGTGGCGAATGTTGAAAGATGAGGTCCTGTTCGCGGCGGAACAAGGCCTCGTCGAAGTAGCTGGTGACTGGCAGTTGGAGGCGGCTGCGCTCCAGAGATTCGAGACTGATGCTCAGGTCCGACATGATCCGACCGGATCCCCTTGTGTGAAATTGGCAGGCCAAGGCTTGGGCCGGGCTGGCAGTGTGGCGCCAGAAGGTGGGGCGGTGCGCGCAGCAGATGCACGGAAGCTGGCGGCGGAAAGCAATTCTAGCCGGGGGGTGCTTTAGCAGCTTCAGCCACCGCGCCGACCCAGCGCGTGGCACCTTGGGCAGGGCAGGCTGCAACGAGCATTGTCTAGAATGCCAGATAGATTTCACGCACCGAATGACGCGTCGCGCCACGGTGCCCCCACAAGTGCCCAAAGAGCCCAGATCTTCCAAAGAACCCGCCAGCTACGAACAAGCCCTGGCCGAGCTGGACCGCTTGGTCCAGCAAATGGAAGGCGGGCAGTTGCCGCTGGATCAATTGCTGGACGGCTATCGCCGCGGCGCAGAACTGCTGGCTTTTTGCCGCACCCGGCTGCAGGCGGTGGAAGATCAGGTCAAGCTGCTGGATGATGGCGTGCTGAAGCCTTGGAGCCCGGCATGACGCAGGCGCAGACTGCAGTCCCCATCGACGCCGACCTGTGGGCGCACCAGGAACTGGCCGCCGTGGAAGCCGCTCTCGAAGCCTGGGTGCCACACGACGCGCCCGCCGGCCTGGGCCAGGCCATGCGCTACGGCGTGCTGGACGGCGGCAAGCGGCTGCGCCCGCTGCTGGTGCTGGCCAGTAGCCAGGCCGTGGCCGGCGACCGCAACGCCGCCCTGCGCGCCGCCGTGGCGGTGGAGCTGATCCACGCCTACTCACTTGTTCACGACGACATGCCCTGCATGGACAACGACGTGCTGCGCCGGGGCAAGCCCACCGTGCACGTGAAGCACGGCGAAGCGCAGGCCATGCTGGCTGGCGACGCCATGCAGGCGCTAGCCTTTGAAGTGCTGACCCCCGACGAAGGCATGAGCGCCGAATTGCAGGCCCGCCTGACGGCGTTGTTGGCGCGGTCTGCCGGCCATGCCGGCATGGCCGGCGGCCAGGCGATTGACCTGGCCAGCATCGGCCACAGCCTGGATGAAGAGGCTCTGCGCGACATGCACCGCCGCAAGACCGGCGCCTTGCTTCAGGCCAGCGTGATGATGGGTGCCGCCTGCGGGCACACGTCCGCAACCACACGCACTGCCTTGTCCGACTACGGCGCGGCCATCGGCCTGGCCTTCCAGGTGGTTGACGACATCCTGGACGTGACGCAGTCGGCCGCCACGCTGGGCAAGACGGCTGGCAAGGACCTGCACCACAACAAGCCTACCTTCGTCACGGTCCTGGGTTTGCAGGCCGCACGCCAGCATGCCCGGGGGCTGCTTCAACAAGCGCATGCAGCCCTGCAGCGCAGCGGACTGGGCGACGCCGCTGGGCTGCTTGCGGTGTTGGCTGACAAAGTCGTGGAGCGCGAAAGCTGAAGATGAGTGCGATGCTGAACAGAATAGACAGCCCGGCCGACCTGCGCCACATGCCCCGCCACGACATGGCGCAGGTGGCGAGCGAACTGCGCGCCTTTGTCCTTCAAACGGTTAGCCAGACCGGCGGCCACCTGGGCAGCAATCTGGGCACGGTGGAGCTCACCGTCGCGCTGCACTACGTCTTCAACACGCCGTACGACCGGCTGGTGTGGGACGTGGGCCACCAAACTTACCCGCACAAGATCCTGACGGGCCGCCGAGACCGCATGCACACGCTGCGGCAGCTGGGTGGCATCGGTGGCTTTCCGCGCCGCGACGAAAGTGAATACGACACCTTCGGCACGGCGCACAGCAGCACATCCATCAGCGCCGCGCTCGGCATGGCGCTGGCCGCCAAGCTCAAGGGCGAAGACCGCAAGTCAGTGGCCATCATCGGTGATGGCGCCATGAGCGCGGGCATGGCCTTTGAAGCGCTGAACAACGCGGGCGTCAGCCATGCCGGCGTCAACGCCGACATCCTGGTTGTGCTGAACGACAACGACATGTCGATCAGCCCGCCGGTGGGCGCGCTCAACAAGTACCTGGCGCGCTTGATGAGCGGCAATTTTTATGAAGCCGCACGCCAAAGCGCCAAGGCTGTGCTGAAGAATGCGCCGCCGCTGTTTGAGCTGGCAAGGCGCTTTGAAGAACACGCCAAGGGCATGGTCGTGCCCGGCACCATCTTCGAAGAATTCGGCTTCAACTACGTCGGCCCCATTGACGGCCATGACCTCGACGCGTTGATCCCGACGCTGGAAAACATGCGTGCCAAGAAGGGCCCGCAGTTCCTGCACGTCGTCACCAAGAAAGGGTACGGCTACAAGCTGGCCGAGGCGGACCCGGTGAAGTACCACGCCGCGTCCACCAGGTTCAATCCGGACGAAGGTTTCCCCGCCAGCAAACCCGGCAAGCCCACCTTCACGCAGGTCTTCGGCCAGTGGTTGTGCGACATGGCAGAAGCCGACGAGCGGCTGGTGGCCATCACGCCGGCCATGCGCGAAGGCTCGGGCATGGTCGAATTCCACAAGCGCTTTCCCAAGCGCTATCACGACGTGGGCATTGCAGAACAGCATGCCGTGACCTTTGCCGCCGGTCTGGCCTGTGAAGGGCTGAAGCCGGTCGTGGCCATCTACAGTACCTTTCTGCAGCGCGGCTACGACCAGCTCATCCACGACGTGGCGCTGCAGAACCTGCCGGTGGTGTTTGCGCTGGATCGCGGCGGCCTGGTGGGCGCTGACGGTGCCACCCACGCCGGTGCCTACGACATCGCTTATGTGCGCTGCATTCCCAACTGCAGCATGCTGACGCCGAGCGACGAAAACGAATGCCGCCAGGCGCTGACGACGGCATTCCGCCAGAACGGCCCGGTGGCGGTGCGCTACCCGCGTGGCAGCGGTGCGGGTGTGGCGATCGACAAGGAACTCACGGCCTGGCCCTGGGGCAAGGGCGTGCTGCGCCGCCAAGGCAGCCGCATCGCGATCCTGGCGTTTGGCACGCTGCTGCACCCGGCGCTGGCCGCCGCCGGACGCCTGGGCGCCACGGTGGCCGACATGCGCTTTGCCAAGCCGCTGGATGCCGACCTGTTGCTGGAACTTGCGCGCAGCCACGAAGCCATCGTCACCGTGGAAGAGGGCTGCATCATGGGCGGCGCCGGCAGCGCGGTGCTTGAATGTCTGGCTGCTGCAGGCGTACTGGTGCCCGTGCTGCAGATTGGCCTGCCCGATGTCTTTGTCGAGCATGGCGACCCCGCCAAGCTGCTGGCGCTGTGCGGGCTTGATGCTGCCGGCATCGAGAAGTCGATCCTGCAGCGCTTTTGCGGCTGGCCGGCGCTGGCGGCAGTGAATGGCTGACTGCGGACGCTTGATTCAAATGCCCAGAACGCTGTCGTGTAAACCGCGCGACGTTGTCGCCGCGCAAACGGTGGCATTGTTCCGACCCTGATGAACAAGCTCATGAACACGCTGACTGACGCCCTGCACATCCCCGACACCCAGAGCGCGCCCGACCTGCGCCACCTGTTGATCCAGCGGGTGGGTGTGAAAGACGTGCGCTACCCGCTGCAGTTGCGCGTGGCCGGCGCGGTGCAGACGACGGCCGCGCTGTGGTCCCTGGACGTGGCGCTGCCGGCCGAGAAGAAGGGCACGCACATGTCGCGCTTCGTCGCTTGGCTGGACGGGCTGAGCCTGCAGGACTTGCCGCTGGATGCCCCCCTTCTGCGCACCCGCCACGCCGCGATGCTGGACAAGCTGGGCGCCGAAGAAGGCCGCATCGAAGCAGCCTTCAGTTTCTTCATCCGCAAGCGCGCGCCGGTGTCGGGCGTGCAGAGCCTGCTGGACTACCAAGGCCGCTGGATCGCCGAAACCCGCGCCGGCCACACTACGCTGTGGGCCGAGGTGGCGGTGCCGGTGAAGAGCCTGTGTCCATGTTCGAAAGAGATATCCGACTACGGCGCGCACAACCAGCGGTCGCTGGTGACGATCCGTGTCGAATTGCTTGAACACGGGGCACCGCCTGAATGGCATGAGCTGGTTCGCTTTGCCGAAGAAGCCGCGTCCTGCGAGATCTGGCCCATGCTCAAGCGCGCTGACGAAAAGTGGGTTACTGAGCGCGCCTACGAGAACCCGAAGTTCGTTGAAGACCTGGTGCGCGACGTGGCGCTGGCCCTGAACGCCGACGCGCGCATCGGCCGCTACAGCGTGGATGTCGAGAACTTCGAATCGATCCACAACCACTCGGCGTACGCTCGCATCGAGCGTTAGGAATGCGCTGACGCGCTGACGCAATGAAGAGCGCTCGTCCTACGGCCTGGGGCGGCGCCGTGCCGGATGCTGCATCCCAGCATGAGTCACTCTCAGATGAACGCCGAGCCCTTGACGGTGCGCGCGCTGTGGCGCGTCGTGAAAACCGCCGCCAGTGCCTGGGTGGACGACTATGCCGCCAGCATGGGCGCCGCGCTGTCGTACTACACCGTTTTTTCGCTGGCGCCGATGCTCTTGATCGTGATCGCCATTGCCGGCCTGGTCTTCGGCACCGATGCGGCGCAGGGCCAGATCTTTGGTGAATTGCGCGGCCTGCTGGGTGACGACGCGGCCAAGTCGATCGAAGGGCTGCTGGTCAGCGTCAGCACGCCGCAGGAAGGCGTGCTGGCCACCACCATCGGCGTCGCGGTGCTGCTGGTGGGTGCGACCACGGTCTTCGGTGAACTGCAAGATGCGCTGGACCGCATTTGGCGCGCGCCGGCACGTCCTGCGTCGCTGGGCTTGTGGGGTCTGCTGCGCGCGCGGCTGCTTTCCTTTGGCATGATCTTTGGCCTGGCCTTTCTGCTGATGGTGTCGCTGGTGTTTGGCGCCGTGGTGACGGCGCTGGGCACTTGGTGGGGTGGCGTCTTTGGCGGCTGGGACACGGTGGCGCAGGGCGTGAACCTGGTGGTGGGCTTTGCGCTGAGCACCACCGTTTTCGCGCTGATCTACAAGCTCATGCCGCGCGTGCGGGTGCACTGGCGTGACGTTTGGCTGGGCTCGGTGGTGACGGCGCTGCTCTTCACGGTGGGCAAGTTCCTGATCGGCCTGTACATCGGCAAGAGCGGCGTGGCGACGGCCTTTGGTGCAGCAGGGTCGCTGGTGGTGGTGCTGCTGTGGGTGTACTACTCGGCGCAGGTCTTTTTGCTGGGTGCCGAATTCACCTGGGCCTACGCGCAGGCTTTCGGGTCGATGAGGGCGCACCCCGACAGCCTCAAGCCAGCCGCAACAAGCCGTCCACCGCCGCTCCCAGAATCGGCCCCGCGTCTTCGACATTGACGTGGTTCGAATAGCGCAGGCTGATGTCTTCCAGCGCGTCGCGCAGCAGCATGGCAGGGGGGCGTCACCTGGGCAATGGCGGCTTTGGCGGCGGGCAGCAGGCATCGCGCGGGTCAGCCGACGTGAACTGCGTCACAGCCCGCGCGCCGTGTAGGAATTTGCCTGACAGGGGCACTGGAAAAAGCGGGACTCAAGCCACGGAAATGGGCTGATGTGCGGGGTCAATTCGACTCTCTACAGTCCATTCCATCGACTCAAGCCCCCCAACAACCGCAAAGCCAACGACCATGAGCTCTGACCAGATCCTTGCAGAAATCCGCGAAGCCAACCTGTCGTACCTGATGCTGGCGCAAAGCCTGATCCGCACCGACCGCGACCAGGCGCTGTTCCGGCTGGGCGTGAGCGAAGAAACCGCCGCACTCATCGGGGCGCTGACGCCAGCGCAGATGATGAAGATTGCTGGCGGGAACACGTTGCTGTGCCGCTTCCGCATGGACGACGACATGGTCTGGAACCTGCTGACCAGCCACGGCAAGGGCGCTGCCAACGACGGCATGAGCCGCCTGCATGCATCCATTCTTCTGGCCGGCCGCCACCAAGAAGCCGCGTAACAGGCCCCCACGCTCCCTAGCGGTCGCTGCCCCCCGAGGGGGCTCTGGCGACGGACCGGCGGAGCCGGATCCGTGCCAGGACCTTGGTCAGAACACGCAGACACTCAGGACGGAGAAACACCATGGCCCGCAGCAAGAGCATCCTCACCGAAGCCAGGCAGATCGAACGCGCCGTCACGCTCATCAACCTGGGCGCGCGCCTGCAGGTGCTGGAAAGCGAAACCGACCTCAGCTACGAGCGCCTCTTGCGCTTGTACAAAGAAGTCGCGGGCAAGAGCCCCAGCAAGGGCCAACTGCCGTTTTCCACCGACTGGTTCATGACGTGGCAGCCCAACATCCACGCCAGCCTGTTCTTGAACATGCACGAATACCTGAACAAGGTGTCGGCCATGGACGAGATCGACACCGTCATCAAGGCCTACCAGCTCTACCTGGAGCAGATGAAGTCCGAAGGCCTGGAGCCGCTGCTCAGCGTGACGCGCGCCTGGCGGCTGGTGAAGTTTGTCGACAACGGCATGCTCGGCATGACGGCTTGCAGCAAGTGCGGTGGCCACTTCGTGACCCACCCGCACGAGATCGCTCGCCACTACGTCTGCGGCCTGTGCAACCCGCCAGCTCGTGCTGGCAAGGGCAAGCTTGCGGGGTCGCTGCAGTTGGGCCGCGGCACGGCCGAAGTGGCACACGCGCACTGATGCAGTCGGCAAAGCGGACCTCCTTCACGCTCACCGGCTCAGGTTGGCAAGGCCAG
>JAYSYB010000099.1:0-6959 GCA_043716775.1 Rubrivivax sp. | reverse complement strand
CTCAACCTGTTCTGGCCGCAACGAAAGTGAATAGACGATGTGGCTGCTGATCCTTGAAGCGTTGGGGGCCTTGGCGGTGCTGGCTTTCATCGTCTGGTGGACGATGTTTTCAGGCCGGCCCAAGGACCCTGACCGCGACGACGAAGCGTCGTAATTCCGGACCTGAATTCAGAACTGCGCTCAGAACTGCGGTGGCCGCAGGAAGCTCATCGGCCGTTGCCACAGCCGCGCGCGAATGGCGCGGTAGATGCGGGACCGGTCCTGCACGCGCACGCCGCGCGAACGCAGCGCCACCTTGAAAGCCAGCAAGAAGCTCACCGACACGTTCAACACGCCGATGGCCGCAATGCCGGCCACGCACCACCAGAACGCTGGCTGCGCCAGCAGGCTCAAACCCAGGGCGCCGAGCGCCGCGCCCAGCTGCCCCGTGGACAGCGTCACGTGCCTCACCTCCAGCGGCAGCCCCATGAACGCTGCCAGCGCCGGCACCAGGCCCAGCATCATGCCCAGCGACACGTTGGCCGCCACGCCCGACACATTGCAGCGCCACCACGCCGCCCAGCGCCGTGCGCGTGCTGCGCCCAGTGTGGCCACGAAGCGTGGGTTCCAGGCGATGGCGCTGTCCAGGCGGTGAAAGACAAACCAGTTCTCAGTCCAGCCTGCAATCAAGCTGCTGGCGAACAGCAGCACGCCGGTGAAGGCCGCGAACAGCACCGTCGGCCCCAGCAGCGTGATGGAGTCCAGCGTGTGCTGGGCGTCGGCGGCGCCCACCAGCGGCTGGCCGAAGAGGGCAATAGTCAGCCACTGCACGGCCAGCACCACGGGCCCGCAAACGGCCACGTTGCCGACGATGGCCGCCACCTGCGAACGGATCAGCTGCGCCACGCGGTCGACGACGCGCTCGATCTCTTCGTCGCTGCTGCTGCGCCCGGCCGGCAGCGTGGCGGCCAGCGACGGCGCCGTCATCGCCGGCTGCTTGGTGGCCATCGTCCATTGCAGCAGCATGATCAGCAGGAAGCTGGCTGAATAGTTGGCGCCGGCCCAGAAGCCGCCCCAGAAGGCCGACAGGCCCAGTGCGGCGATGGCGACCTTGACAAAGGTCGTGCCGGCGATAACCAGCCCGCCGCCGGCGGCCCGGCGCAGCATGTCGCGGTACTCGTCGCGGGTGGTGGTGATGTAGTGCTCGCCGCTCTCGGCGTTGCGGTCGGTCACCTGGCGCGCCAGTAGCGAGTAGTGGCGCGCAAACAGCGCCCGCACGCTGCCCAGGTCAGCGAGCGTGCGCACCAGGGCGACCAGCAGGCGCTGGCCCTCGCCGATCGGGTCTGGCGCCAGCACGCAGTCCAGCAGCGCTTCGATGCGCTGCGTGCGGCCTTCAAGCTGGTCGAGCTCGAAGACGATGTTGACCGATACGCCGTAGGACTCCAGGTGCGGCAGGACGCTGGCCGCAGCGCGGCGGCAGGCGTCCAGCAGTGCGCGCAGGTAGGCGGCCTCGCGCAAGGCGTCGTCGCCGCGGCCGTCCAGCACAGCCTGCCGCACGGCGGCGGCGGCAGGCGTGATCTGGCGGAAGGGTTCGGACTGCAGCAGTTCGGCGTCCATGCGCTGGCGCAGCGCCGGTGTGTAGCCCGCCGCGTGCAGGCCGCTGACGAGGATGGTGATGGCGTCGAGCTGGATGTTGCGTGTCGCTTCCGCGCCCGGGCCCACCAGCGCCGCCGCACGCGCCAAGGTGGGCGCGTCGATGGCCTCCAGCCAGACGGCATCTTCGGGCTCGAACAGCAGCACGAAGAGGGCCGCCAGATCGCGTGTGTCGGGCGTGCCCGGCAGCAGCCGGGTCTGCAGCCGTGTCACCAGTTCACTGGCGAAGGACAGGCGCGCGCCGAAGCCCAGGTCGGCGTAGAGCGACGCGGCGTCGATGTCGCGCCAGAAGGCATGCGCCAGGGCTTGCACGCGGCCGCGCAAGCCGTCCTGGCGTTCCAGCTGATTCAGCAAATGGCGCAGGCGCAGGGCAGGCAGCGGCGTGCGGTCTTCAGTCTCGGCAAGGCCTTCGGCAGCTACCGATGCCCGCGGGGCGTGGCGCAGCCACTCCAACAGCCGCACCAACCACAGGTGGCGTTCGGCCTGGCTGGCCTTCGGGTCGGCCGCGTTGATCAGCGCGGTAAGGTCCCAGGGGGTGCGCATCAAGGGGCGCAGTCGGTGCCCGGCGCAACCGCGTCACGCGCCCGTGCGCGTGGGCTTGCGCTCAGTGCAATGCGCCCGGGTAGACCAGCGCAAATTCCGGCACTGGCGCATCAAAGGGGTGGGCGTCTTCGGTCATGCAAAAGAAGGTACCTTGCATTTCACCAGTGGGTGTGTCGATGCGTGTCCAGCTGGAATATTCAAAGTGGTCACCCGGCTTCAGCAGCGGCTGGTGGCCCACAACCGCCAGGCCACGCACGTCTTCCCGTGCACCTTCGGCGTTGGTCACCACCCAGTGGCGCGCCACCAGTTGCGCCGTGACGTCGCCGGTGTTGCGGATGCTGACGGTGTAGGCGAAGGCAAAAGGGCCTTCGGGGGGTTGCGACTGGTCGGGCAGATACTGCACGCGCACTTCGCAGGTGAACTCGGGCTTGGCCATGCCGGGCATTCTACTTTTTGGGCCTGGAATCGCCCGGATCCTAGAATGCGGCCATGACGACGTATCGCATCGCCCCCAGCATCTTGTCCGCTGACTTTGCCTGTCTGGGCGAAGAAGTGAAGAGCGTCATCGAAGCCGGCGCCGACTGGATCCATTTCGACGTCATGGACAACCATTACGTGCCCAACCTGAGCTTCGGCCCGATGGTCTGCCAGGCACTGCGCAAGCACAGCAGCGTGCCCATCGACGTGCACCTGATGGTGCAGCCGGTGGACGCGCTGGCTCAAGCATTCGCCAAGGCCGGCGCCGACCTGGTGAGCTTCCATCCCGACGCCAGCGTGCATGTGGACCGCACGCTGCAACTCATCAAAGCCGAAGGCTGCCAGGCTGGCCTCGTGTTCAACCCGGCAGCGCCCCTGGACGTGCTGGATTGGGTCATCGACAAGGTGGACCTGATCCTGATCATGAGCGTCAACCCCGGTTTCGGTGGCCAGAGTTTCATTGACAGCGCGCTGCGCAAAGTGGAAGCGGCGCGCAAGCGCATCGACGCCACGGGGCGCGACATCCGGCTGGAGGTCGACGGCGGCATCAAGGTGGACAACATCCGCCGCGTGGCCGATGCGGGTGCGGACACCTTCGTGGCAGGCAGCGCGATCTTCGGGGCCGCGGACTACCGCTCAGTGATTGACGCGATGCGGCGCGAGCTCAGCTGACCCTGTCAATCCGCCTCGCCAGCACCACGCTCGTCGTCGTCTTCAGCACGCCGGCAAACGCCCCAATCTCGTCCAGCAGTGCATCCAGCCGTGCCGTTGATTCAGCGCGCAGCAGTGCCAGGTAGTCGAATTCACCACTGACGGAACAGAGCTGCCGCAGTTCAGGCAGCGTCGCCAGGCGCTGCGTCACCAGCAGCGCCGATTTGGGCTCGGTGGTGATGCCGACGTAAGCCTCCACGCCGCGTGCGATCTCGTCCTGCCCCAGCCGCACCGTGTAGCCGACGATGACCGACTTTTTCTCCAGCCGCGTCAGCCGCGCCAGCACGGTGGTGCGGGCCACGTCCAGCTGGCGCGCCAGGTCGGCAGCGCTGGTGCGGGCATCGGCCTGCAGCAGGGCAATCAAGCGGCGGTCCAGGTCGTCGAGCAGCATGGAGTGAGGTGGAATCGGGTAGAGCTTTGGTGGAGTTTCGCCATTCCGCGAAACGGGCGATTGTCAACCTCGCAACTGCACGGCAACATCGGCGTCAGCACGGCCTGCGATTGCACTACAGTTGCGCCTGAAACCGAAGTCACCGCAGAGTGAGCCCACACGGTTCAAGCAGGGAGCGACGTCCGAATCCATGAGGCGACGCATGAAATTTCGCACAGTCACCATTTTCAGCGGCCACACCTTTGAGGTGCCGCAAAGCATCCAGCGCATCGACCACCGTGCCACGCACGGTTGGCAGTTGCGTTACGGCGGCACCAAACTCTATTCCGACCACACCCCAGACGGCAGCGGCGCTGCGGAGTCCATGCGCCTGGCCACCAAGGAATTGCTCAAGCGCATGGCGTCGTTGCCAGCACCTTCGTTGTTGCAGCGCGGCCCCAGCGCCAACAAGAGCAGTGACCTGCCGGTGGGCATTTCTGGCCCCGTTGTGCGCCAGCGCCGTGGCAGTGCGCTGCGCGACTGCAGTTTGGCGGTGCTGATCCCGCGCTTTGGTGAAAAACCGCAGCGCCGCAGCATCTACATCGGCACCGAAAACACTTACACCGTGGCACGCTTCAAGGCGGCGCTGGCAAGGGCCATCGAGATGCGCACCGAAGCCGTCGCGGCCTACGAACGCGACACCACGAAAGACAAGCGCGCCCAAGCGCGCGAACACAAGAAGCACCTCAAGGCTGCCGCGGGCTGACCTCCTGACCGCCTGACGGCTGTTCCGTCGAATCGACTTGTCGATTTGACGGAACTTGAATCCGTTTCGACGGATGTCAGCTTTCTTTCGACGTGAACGCTGCCTAGACTGGCGGGCACCCTGGTTCACGAAGAAAGCTCATCATGCGCATTACCCTGCTTGGCGCCGGCCACATCGGCCAGACCATTGCCCGGCTCCTGGCCCACAGCGGCGACTACGAAGTGACGGTGGTCGACCGCAGCGCGGCGGCGCTGGACAAACTGGCCGGGCAACCGGTGCAGACCCGCGTCGCTGAAACGGCAGACCCTGCCACCTTGCTCACGGTTCTGCGCGGCCAACAAGCCGTCATCAACGCACTGCCATACCACCTGGCCACCACCGCCGCCACGGCGGCGCGCGAAGCTGGCGTGCATTACTTCGACTTGACCGAGGACGTGGCGGCCACCCGCATCATCAAAGCGTTAGCCGACGGTGCGCCAACGGCCTTCATGCCGCAGTGCGGCCTGGCGCCGGGCTTCATCGGCATCGTGGCACACCACCTGGCCGAAGGCTTCGACACGTTGCATGAAGTGAAGATGCGCGTGGGTGCCTTGCCGGCCTTCCCCACCAACAGCCTGAAATACAACCTGACCTGGAGCGTGGACGGCCTGATCAACGAGTACTGCCACCCCTGCGAAGCGATTCGCGGTGGCCGCAACATCGAAGTGCTGGCGCTGGAAGGGCTGGAACACTTCAGCCTGGACGGCACCGAATACGAGGCCTTCAACACCAGCGGCGGCCTGGGCACGCTGTGCGAAACCCTGGCTGGCCGCGTGCAGACGCTCGACTACAAAAGCGTGCGCTATCCCGGCCACCGCGACCTGATGAAACTGCTGCTGGAAGAGCTGCAGCTGAACCAGGACACCGAGACGCTGAAGGCCATCATGAGAAAGAGCATTCCCAGCACGATGCAGGATGTCGTGCTGGTCTTCGTCACCGTCAGTGGCCTGCGCGACGGTAGCCTGGTGCAGGAAGTGTTTGCGCGCAAGATCTTCGCCGACCGCAGCGAGGCCGCGCCACTGTCAGCGATCCAGATCACCACCGCAGCCGGCATTTGCGCGGCGGTGGACCTGTTCCGCGAAGGGCAGTTGCCGCAACGCGGGTTTGTGCGCCAGGAACAGGTCGCGCTGCCGGCCTTCTTGGCCAACCGCTTCGGCATGGCCTACCAGCAGAGCCGGCAGGTCGAGAGCATCGGCTGATCTGCGTCAGGCTGCCGATCAAGGTGCGCTGCGCGGCGCCGCCTGCAGAAACTGCGCAAGGCGCTCCTTCCAGAAGCGCGCCATGCCCGTGGTGCCATGGCCGCGCGTGTCGGCGCTGGCGGGAATGAGGTGCAGCGCGCTGCCTTTCACGCGCGCCATGTCGCGTTCCATGGTGCCCAGCTCCGGCGGGTTGCGTTCATCGTCGGCGGCGTTGATGGCCAGCAAGGCCGCGCGGATGCGCTCAAGACCCGGCGCCGCGTTGTAGTCGCGTGATGCGTCCCACTGGTACACGAAATCATTGGCGTCGGCGGTAAAGGGCGCACTCAAGCGTTCATCCACCAACTTGTCGGCCGCTTCGCGTGAAGGCGCGGCCTTGTAGTACCACTGCGTGCCGCCGTTGGTGGCGAAATTGAAGAACTGGGCCGCCATCTTCATGCCGCGCGGCTGCGCGCTGTAGTTGCCGCCCTGATAGTCAGGGTCCTGGCGGACGGCTTCCACCAGCATGCGCCGCAGCACCCAGTTGCGCGCCGACATTTCGCCCGCTTGCGACGCCATGGGCACCAGCGCGTCCATGAAGCCCGGGTACTTCACACCCCACAGCCAGGTGTGCATGCCGCCCATTGAATTGCCGATCACCAGGCGCAGGTGCTTGAGCCCCAGGCCTTCCGTCACCAGGCGGTACTGCGCCAGCACCATATCGTCGTAGTTGTAGCGCGGGAAGCGGCCACGCAGGCCGTCGCTGGGCTTGGTGGATTGCCCGGCACCCAAGGCGTCAGGCACGATGATGAAGTAGCGAGTCGCGTCCAGCGGCTGGCCCGGGCCGAAGAGCTCGCCCGCGAAAGCGGGGTTGAGCATCGACGCTGCAGAGCCTGCGGTGCCGTGCAGCACCAGCACGGGCTCGCCCGCTGGGTTGCCGATGGTGGTGTAGGCAAGCTTCACCTCCGGCAGCGTGTCGCCGGTGTGGAACTTGAAGTCGCGGGCGGTCCAGCTCGACTGTTTTGGCGCCGGGTAGTCCGCAGCAGGCGCGGCACCGGCAAGGCAGAGCGTCAGGGCGGCCAGCCCCGCACGCCAGCGGCGGGCGAAAGATTTCATGGGTTTGTCTCCATCGGGGTTCTTTTGGGCTGCACCGAGAATAGCCCGATGCCAGGCAAACGTCCCATGCCGCTCAGCGCAGAAACGCTGTGGAAGATTGACCGCATCGGTGCCGTTTCTTTGGCGCCAG
>JAYSYB010000098.1:0-6967 GCA_043716775.1 Rubrivivax sp. | reverse complement strand
CACCCGCACCCGCACCCGCATCCGCATCCGCATCCGCATCCGCACCGCCATCTGCACCCGCACCCGCGAATTCAGAACGCGCATGCCGCGACATCAAGGCGGCCATGGCCTGCGCAGGCGCGATGCGGCCTTCCAGCACATCGACGACAGCAGCCGTGATCGGCATCTCCACGCCCAGCGTCTGCGCGCGCGCCAGCACTGTGGCGGCCGTCAACACACCTTCGGCGACGTGTCCCAGTGACTGCAGCGCGTCCGGCAGCGATTGACCCGCCGCCAGCGCCAGCCCCACCTGCCGGTTGCGCGACAGGTCACCCGTCGCCGTCAGCACCAGGTCGCCCAGGCCCGACAGGCCCATGAAAGTTTCGGCGCGCGCACCCAGCGCCAGGCCCAACCGCGTCATCTCCGCCAGGCCGCGGGTGATGAGCGCGGCGCGTGCGTTGAGGCCTGCGCCTGGCATGCCATCGACGATGCCTGTGGCAATGGCCAGCACGTTTTTCACCGCGCCGCCCACCTCCACGCCCACCACGTCGGCCGATGTGTAGACCCGCAGCGTGTCGCTGTGGAAGGCCGCCACGGCCAGCGCGCACAAGTCGGCGTTGGCACTGGCCGCCACCAACGCGGTGGGCAAGCCACGCGCCACCTCCAGCGCAAAGCTCGGCCCCGACAAGACGCCGCAGGCCACACCGGGCCGGACAGCGCGCGCCACCTCATGGCCGAGTGCGGCGGTGCCGGCTTCAAAGCCCTTGCACAACCAGAGCGCAGCGCAATCTGGCCGCACCGCCTGCAGCGCCAGCAACGCCTGGCGCAAGCCGGCCATGGGCGTGGCGATGAGGGTGAGGCCGGCGGCGCCATGCGCCAGCGCCGTGCCGTGGTCGGCGCTGATGGCCAGCGCTTGGGGCAGCGCTACCTCGGGCAGATAGAGCCGGTTGCAGCGCTCGCGCCGCAGCGCGTCGGCTTGGTGGCCATCGCGCGCCCAGAGCAGAACGTCGTGCGCGCCAGCGGTGGCGGCCACCGCCAGCGCGGTACCCCAGGCGCCGGCACCCAGTACCGCGATCTTCACCGCTGAGCCGGCCGCTTCAGTTGCCTTGCAGGCCGCGCGCTCGCAGAGCTCGCGCCCGAACTGAGGCAATCGCGTGTGCGCAGGCACACGCTCATGTCCTCAGTTCGCCCCCGTGATGATGCGCGAACCGCCGTTGCTCTGTGCTGCGGCCTGGGCCTGCTGGGCTTCGAACATGGCCTGGAAGTTGACTTCGGTCAGCAGGATCGGCGGGAAGCCGGCACGTGTGCAGACGTCGGACACGATGGCGCGCAGATATGGGTAGATCATCTGCGGGCAGACGATGCTGATGATTCCCTGCATCTGTTCTTCGGGTACGTGGCGAATCTCGAAGATGCCGGCCTGCTTGGCTTCCACCAGAAACAGCACCTTGTCCTTCACCTTGGTGGTGACGGTGGCGGTAACGGTGACTTCATAAATGCCGTCCGACACCGGCGCAGCGGCCATGCCGAGGTTGATGTCCACCTGCGGCTGCGCCTGTTCCAACAGGATGCCCGGTGAATTGGGCTGCTCCAGCGACAGGTCTTTCAGGTACATGCGCTGAATCTGGAAAACGGGGGTTTCGTCGGCCATGGTGTCGGTCTTGTGTTCGGGGGTGAAAGAAGGCCCGGCACTGTCAAGCGCCGGGCCAGGAGCCGCACATTATCTGCCACGCGCAGCGCCGGCAACCCCCACTCGGACGGGCCGGAATCACGGCGGCGTCACCGCAGGTTCACGGCAGGGTGGGTGCCTCAGTCCTTCAACATCGGCAGCAGTCCGCCGCGCTGGTCAAGCGCCATCAGGTCGTCGCAGCCGCCCACATGGGTGTCGCCGATGAAGATTTGCGGCACCGTGCGCCGGCCGGTGCGTTGCATCATGAGGTCACGCTGTGCGGCGTCCAGATCAACACGGATCTCTTCAATATCCGTCACGCCCCGCTGCTTCAGCAGCGCCTTGGCGCGAACACAAAACGGGCACACCTGGGTGGTGTACATCTGGACGGCGGTCATGCGGCGGTTCCTGGTGTCATGGAAGCGCGAATTGTCGTGCTTCGGCCCTGCGCTTGCAGGGCGCGGGTTCATGAGGCCTTGTCTGCGGCTTTGTCTGCGGCTTTGTCCGCACCCTTGTCGGCCGCCTTGCTGCCCGCCTTGCTGCCCGCCTTGTCGACCACTTTCTCGGCCACCTTGGCCACCTGGGCCATTGGCAACTGCGCTTCGCGCCAAGCCGCCGTGCCACCCGTAATGGCCACCGCGTTTTCATAGCCCGCCTTGCGCAACAGTGCTGCAGCGCGCCCGGCGCGCGCGCCAGTAGGGCACAGCAGCAAGAGCGGCAGAGTCTTGTTGGTAGGCACATCCTTCGAGTTTTCGATCTGCCCCACTGGCACATTGCGTGAACCGGCCGCGTGGCCGGCTGCATATTCAGCCGGCTCGCTGACATCGATCAGCACGCCCTTTTCGCGGTTGATCAGCCGCACCGCCTCGGCCGTGCTCACGGCACCTGCACCGCCCGCGCGCTGGCGCAGCAGCGGCCACACCAGCAGGGCGCCCGAAGTCAGGGCCATCAGGATCAGGATCCAGTTGTCAACGATGAATTTCAAGGGGACCGCCGCAGGGTGCAAAACCGCGAATTATAGAATCGTGGCCATGGACAAGCCCACACACAACCCCAGCCACAAGCTCGTTCTCATCCGCCACGGCGAATCAACCTGGAACCTGGAAAACCGCTTCACCGGCTGGACCGACGTGCCGCTTACCGCCACCGGCGTGGCGCAGGCGCGGCAGGCGGGTCGGCTGCTGAAGGAAGCGGGTTATGACTTCGACGTGGCCTACACATCTGTGCTGAAACGTGCGGTGTGGACGCTGTGGCACGCACTGGACGAACTGGACCGCACCTGGCTGCCGGTGCACAACGACTGGCGCCTCAACGAACGCCACTACGGCGCGCTGCAGGGCCTGAACAAGGCCGAGACGGCGCGTGAGTATGGTGACGAGCAGGTGCTCGTCTGGCGCCGCAGCTACGACACGCCGCCGCCGGCCCTGGCACCTGAAGACGCCCGCAGCGAACGCGCCGACCCGCGCTACGCCGGCCTGCAACCAGCGCAGATTCCGCTGACCGAATGCCTGAAGGACACCGTCGAGCGTGTGTTGCCGTTCTGGGACGAACGCATCGCCCCGGCGCTGCACGCGGGCCAGCGGCTGGTGGTGGCGGCGCATGGCAACAGCATCCGTGCCATCGTCAAGATGCTGGACGGCATCGGTGACGACGCGATCGTTGGCGTCAACATCCCCAACGGCATCCCGCTGGTGTATGAACTGGACGCGGCGCTGAAGCCGGTCAAGAGCTACTACCTGGGCGACGCCGAGGCCGCCGCGCGTGCCGCAGCTGCGGTGGCTCTTCAGGGCAAGGCATAGCGCCACCGTCAAGCGTAGATCAGCCCGAAGACCTGTTCGGGCAGCACGCGCGGCACGGCGCTGCGGTCAACCATGGTGCCGACAATTGAAAATTCGGCCTGCGCGGTATTGCGCCGCGGCCCGCCCGTGATGGCCTTGCCAGCGGCCGTGACCAGCACCGCCACTTCCGCCCCCGGACCGGCCACAGCGCGGCGCACCACGATGCCGGCTTCACCACTCTTCAGCCGCACCAGGTCCCCCGGCGGATACAGGCCCACGGCCCGGATCAGCGCGGCGGCAACGCTGCTGCTCGGGTCTTCCTGAAAGAGCTGGCGCACGGCGGCTTGCGGTGACAGCGCCGGGCGCAGCGCACGCGGGCTGAGCTTGGCGGCATAGACGTCGGCGGCTCGCACCACACAAGACAGTTCACCGGGGGCGTCGATCGCGCGGGGGTAGCCGCCCGCACCTTTCTGCTCGTGGTGGTCTTCAACGCCAGTCAGCCATTCGACGTCGGTGATGCCGCTGGCGCGCAGCATCTCTGCGGACTTGGCAGGGTGGGCGCGAATCTGGTCCATCTGCTTCTTGCTCGGCGGGTCAGCCTGGTCGGCCATTCGCGCCTGCAGTTCGACGATCGACGCGTTCATCGTCAGCGACACGGCCACGGCGCGCTGCACACGGTCGGCATCCCAGCCCAGCCGCACGGCTGTCAGCTGCACCACCAGCGCGGTGTGGCGCGCATGGGTCAGCGCATAAAGCGCCATCCGTTTGTTGTCCTGGCGCAGCAGCGTGAACAGCGCGGCGTCAGGCTGGCTCGTTACCAGCGCCATCTGCTGCTTCACCAGCTGCGCCAGCAGCGGCGTGGCGGCCGGGTCGCGGCCTACCTGGCGCAGCGCGTCGTCAATGTCCCAGATGTGGTGTTCCCAACGGTCGAACCAGGTCAACTTGCGCCCGCTCGGTACCAAGCCGGTGCCACCACCGCCTTTCTCACGTGCCAGTCGCGCAGCCTGCACGTCTTCATAGGCGACGCACGCACCGCGCTCCAGCAGTGCCTTCAGCTGGCGCAGGTCCACCACGCACTGGCCTTGCGCCAACAGCAACCGGCCTTGTGCGTCGATGATGGCAAATGGCAGCGGCGCGCCGGGCGCCATCAGGTCACGCACGCTTTCCAGCGGCAGCGTGGCGGGGTGCTGGCTCATCGCGCAAGCTCCTTGGCGTTGTATTGCGGACCTTCTACCGCGCCACTCATCGGCGCAGTCCCACGCCAGTTCAACTGCAAGCGCTGATGGCGCTGATGGCGCTGACGGCGGCCGCCAGCAGAGGCACAACGCTGACGGCGTTGCTGCTGTGCGGCAAGCAGTCGGTGCTCCAGACATGCCGCACCCCCGCAGCATGCACCTGCGCCAGCGCGTCGCCTACAAACAGTGCGTGGGTGACGGCCACGTCGACGCTGGCCGCGCCACGCGCCAAGGCACCGCGTGCAGCCGCCGCCAGCGTGCGGCCGGTGCTGGCCACGTCGTCCAGCACCACCACCGCGCGGCCGGCCACGTCGTGGTCCGGCAGAGCCACGTGCACATCACGGTCACCATGGCGCTGCTTCCGACACACCGCGTGGTCCAGGCCATGCGCGGACGCAGCGATGCGCACCCACTGGCCCGCTTCTTCGTCCGGCGCCAGCAGCAGCGCGCGCGGCACTTCACGGACGATGTGCGCGCCCAACAGCGGCGCCGCCGTCAACGCCAGGCTGCGGCGGCCGGGCACCACGTCGTCCATCGTCGCCACGCGGTGCAGGTGCGGGTCCACCGTGACAACCGCGTCGAACGCGCTGGCCAGCAACTGGCCCAGGTGGCGCTGGCTCACCACTTCACCGGGCGTGAAGGCCATGTCCTGGCGCATGTAGGCCAGGTAGGGGCAGACAAGCGTGAGGCGTGCAGCACCCAGTTCACGCGCGCCCGCCGCTGCCAGCAGCAGCAGCACCAGCCTCGCGTTGGGCTGTTGCAGGCCGCGCAGCAGCACGGTGTGCGCGGGCAGCGCAGGCGGCAGGCGCAGGCGCGTTTCACCGTCCGGGAAGGTGTGCTGGTCGATCAGGCAGCAGGCAACACCCAGCGCGTCGGCAAGCCGCTGCGCCAGCGGCGCTTCGTCGTCAAAGGCCAGCAGCATCGTCATCAGGTCAGCCCTTCAACCGCTCGGCCACCAGTTCATGCAGGTGCGCGGCCAGCGCGCGGCGGTCGGCGTGCCGCGTGCCCACGGACGGCAACAACTCCACGCTGACGGCCAGCCCCTCCGCTGAGGCCACGCGCCACAGGCTCTGCAGCAGCGTGGTGTCGCCGATGAAAGTCACGGCTTCGCTGAAAGGCCCGCGCGGGTCGCTGAAGCGCAGCACCACAGGCTGAACAGGCGTGGCGGTGGCCACCGCCGCCTGCAGCAGGTTGGCGTGGAAGGGCAGCAACTCAGGCCCGGTGCCGGTGGTGCCTTCGGGGAAGACGGCCACCGTGTCGCCTGCCTTCAGCGCTTCGGCCACCGCGTGCACCACGCGCACCGCGTCGCGCTTGCGTTCGCGTTCGATGAACAGCGTGCCGGCATTGCGGATCAACCAGCCCAGCAGCGGCCACGACAGCACGTCCGCCTTGGACACGAAGCGCGCATGCGGCGCAGCAGCGTGGATGGCGGCAATGTCCAGCCACGAGATGTGGTTGGCCACGATCAGCGTTGCACCCGGCCTCGGCGTGCCACTGACTTGCAGCGTCAGCCCCATGGCGTGCACGAGTCCTGCCGACCACCAGCGGATGCGTTCGTGGCGGCCTGCGGCGTCCAGTGCTGAGAAGCGCGTCATCACCAGCATGCCGTGCAGCACGTGCAGCGTGGCGCGCAGCAGGCGCCAGAGGGCACGCACTCTTGACATCAGCAGGCGCATCACAGTTCAGGCCGACGTTCAAGCATCAGCGCGCAGACACCGCAGCATGTTCATAGGCCACCGTGCCCGCCACCAGTGTGGCGCGCACGCGCCCGGGCAGCGCCATGCCGGTGCTGGCGAAAGCGAACGGCGTGTGTTTGCCCTGGCTGGCCAGCGCACCGGGTTCCACCGACCACAACGCGTCTTCGTCGAAGATGCAGACATCGGCCACACCGCCCTCCACCAGCCGCCCCGCACTGGTGCTGAGCGAGCCGATGGCGTCGCCCAGCACGCGCACCGGGTCCACCGTCACCCGGGCCAAGGTCCGCGCCAGCGGCACGCCGCTGTCGGCGCCCCAACGCAGCGCCAGGCTCAGCAGCAACTCGAGCCCGGTGGCGCCGGGTTCGGCTTCACCAAAGGGCAGGTTCTTCATGTCCTCGGCCACCGGGTTGTGGTCGGAGACCAGCGCGTCGATGGTGCCGTCGGCCAGGCCCAAGCGCAGCGCGTCGCGGTCGGCGCCCTGGCGCAGCGGCGGGGTCAGGCGCATGTCGGGGTTGAAGTAGCCGATGTCGATGTCGGTGAGGTGCAGCGACTGGATGCTGACGTCGGCCGTCACCGGCAGCCCTTCGGCCTTGGCCGCGCGCAACAGCT
>JAYSYB010000097.1:0-2246 GCA_043716775.1 Rubrivivax sp. | reverse complement strand
CGGCAGACGAACACCGGCGCACGCGTCACCGGCTCGCCCGCCTGCACCTCGACATCCGCATGCAGCGCCGCACGCGCCACGGCCAGACAGTCGCGCCGATTCCCATTGGCCAACAGCCCATAGTGCCGAATGCGATGGAAGCCACCGGGCAGCACATGCAGCAGGAACCGTCGCATGAACTCCTGCGGCGCCAGCGTCATCGTCTTGTGGCGTGTGCGGCCCTTGGCGCGGTAGTCCTTCCAGCGGAAGGTCACGCCGCTTGCATCCGAGGCGACAAGGCGGCTGTTCGAGATCGCCACGCGATGGGTGTAGCGCGACAGATAGGCCAGCACGGCCTGCGGCCCGGCAAACGGCCGCTTGGCATAGACCACCCACTCGCACCGACGCATCGGCGCCAGCCAGTCGGCGAAGACCTTGGCGTCTGCCAGCGCTGCGTGTTCGCCGAAGAACCGCAGCCGCCCGGTGCAGTGCAACTGCGCGAGCCCTTCGAGGAAGCGCCGCCTGAACAGCCGCGACAGCACCCGCACGGGCAAGAAGAACCCCGGCCGGCAGGCGACCCAGGTCTTGCCGTCAGGCGCCAGCCCACCGCCGGGCACGATGCCGTGCACATGCGGGTGGTGCGTCAGCGCCGAACCCCAGGTGTGCAGCACCAGCGTGGCGCCGATGCGCGCGCCCAGGTGCTTGGCGTCGGCCGCGATTGCCTGCAGCACCTCGGCGGCCATGTCAAACAGCAGGCCGTAGATCGCAGCCTTGTTCTGGTACGCGATTGCCGCAATGGGTGCGGGCAGCGTGAAGACCACGTGGTAATACTCGACCGGCAGCAGATCGGCTTGCCGCGCATCGAGCCAGCGCTGGGCGGCAGTGCTCTGGCACTTCGGGCAATGCCGGTTGCGGCAGGAGTTGTAGGCGATCTGGTCGACCCCGCAGCCCTCGCAGCGCAAGACGTGTCCACCCAGCGCCGCGCTGCGGCACTGCTCGATGGCCGACATGACCTTGAGCTGCGGCAGGCTCAGTTGGCCACGCTGGGCCTCACGCCAGGCGGGACCATGCTCACGGAAGATGTCGGCGACCTCCAAGGCGGGCCGCCCCACGGGCGACCTACTCGGTGCCCGGCGCCTGCGGTGGCATGTCCAGCGGGCTGATCACGCTGCGCAGCAGATCAGTGGCCACCTGCGCATACAGCGACGTCGTCTCCAGCTTCTTGTGGCCCAGCAGCACCTGGATGACGCGGATGTCGACCTTCTGCTCCAGCAGGTGTGTGGCGAAGCTGTGGCGCAGGATGTGGGGCGTCACGCGCTTGTCGATCTTGGCTGCATCTGCGGCAAGGTGGACGGCGCGGTTGAGCTGGCGCGCAGTCAGCGGGTCCGTCGGGTCCAGCCCCGGGAAGAGCCAGCCGTCGCCGCGAATCTTGCCCTGCGCATGCCCCAGGCGCCACCAGGCACGCAGCCGCTCCAACAGCACCGGGCTGAGCATGGCGTAGCGATCCTTGCGGCCCTTGCCCTGCTCGACGCGCAGCGTCATGCGCTGGCTGTCGATGTCGCTGACCTTCAGCGAGACGATCTCGCTGACGCGCAAGCCTGCGCCATAGGCGACCGACATCGCCGCTTGGTGCTTGAGGTTCGGCGCCGCTGCGATCAGGCGTGCGGCTTCCTCGCGGCTCAACACCACTGGCAAGGTGCGCGGCACGCGAACGTGCTGCATCTTGGCCAACAGCTCGGGCCGGCCTAGGGTGATGTCGAAGAAAAACTTCAGGCCGGTGATCGTGGCGTTGATCGTCACCGGCCCGGTGCCGGTGTCCACGAGGTGAAGCTGGAAGCGCCGCAGCTCTTCGATGGTGGCCGTGTCCGGCGAGCGGCCAAGGAAGGCGGCCAGCTTGCGAACCGCGCGGATGTAGCCGTCTTGCGTGTGCTCGGCCATCTTGCGCATGCGCATGTCGTCAAGCATGCGTTGGCGCAACGGCGAGACGGTGGGAGTCGAGATGTCCATGGTCCTGCTCCTGTCGATGAACGAGGCCGATTGCCTCGATCACCAACATCGCAGAACCAGCGGCACAACGAGTCACCACAACTCTGTCCGGAGCGATTACCGCGCGAGCGGTTTAGTCCGTCGGCTCGTTGCTGACGTTGCGGGGGGCGGCTTTGCGGCTGTGTCTTGCAAACCACTTTGGCGGTGGTGCGGGCCGAGGCCACCGGGTGACCGGATGACGCAGGTAGAGGAGGAGCCGACGGGCTTTCGCCAGCAAGCCC
>JAYSYB010000096.1:0-6981 GCA_043716775.1 Rubrivivax sp. | reverse complement strand
CGGCGCCGTGGTGCCCATGGCTGTCGCCTCCAGTCTGGCCGGAGTCAAGCACCTGTTGGTCCTGGTAGAGCGCAATCCGAGCGCGCTGGTCGCGAAGTTCGATGTCACCGATGCAGTCGAGGCCAATTTCTCGACCCGCGCCAAGATGGGCCAGACCTCCGATGTCTATGCAGTCGCCATCACCAGCGATGGCAGGGCGTTGTACGCGAAGAAGGAAGTCAAGGTGACCCTGGGCGGCTGCGGCGGCTGATCGCCAAGAGCTCGAAATCCCACCCATCCCAGACATTCAAGGAGATTCACCATGGCAGATCCGATGCGCATCCGCGCGCAGGCAAGCGGCAGCAACGCGGTGGTCCGCGTCCTCATGAGCCACGAAATGGAAACCGGCCAGCGCAAGGACACGGCCGGCAAGACCATTCCCGCCTGGTTCATCCAGGAAGTCATCGCCCTGCATAACGGCAAAACAGTGCTGACCGCACAGTGGGGCCCCTCGGTGGCGAAGAACCCTTTTCTGCAGTTCGTCGTCAAGGGTGCGAAGGCCGGTGACAAGATCACCATCAACTGGCTGGACAACCGCGGCGACAAGCGCAGCGACGAAGCCACGGTGACCTGAGCATGGTGCGCATCCCCGCGTGGATTGCCGTTGTCGCCGTCGCTGCCGTTGCCGTTGCCACGCTCTGCCCAGCCGGCAGCGCGCTGGCGCAGACCAAGAGCACCGCCGACGGCATTGCCGAATACCGCCGCATGCTGGAAGACGGCAACCCGGCCGAGCTGTTCGAGGCCAAGGGCGAAGCACTGTGGGCGCAGAAGCGCGGCCCCAGGAACGCCACGCTGCAGGGCTGCGATCTAGGCAAGGGGCCCGGCGTCGTGAAGGGCGCCTTCGTCGAACTGCCGCGCTACTTTGCCGACACGCAGAAGGTGCAGGACCTGGAGTCGCGCCTGGTGAGCTGCATGGCCACGCTGCAGGGCTTCAACGCCGCCGAGATTGCGGCCACGCCGTTCGGCCGTGGTGAGCAGGCGAATGTCACCGCACTGGCCACGTGGGTGGCCGGTGAATCCCGCGGCCAGCGCTTCAACCTGCCGCAAGGCAGCAGTGAAGAACGCAAGAGCTATGAGATCGGCAAGCGCGTGTTCTTCTTCCGCGGCGGGCCGATGGACTTTTCCTGCGCGTCCTGCCACAGCGTGGACGGTCAGCGCATCCGCCTGCAGGACCTGCCCAGCCTGACCAAGAACCCCGGTGACGGCGTCGGCTTTGCGGCCTGGCCCGCGTACCGGGTGAGCAATGGCCAGATGTGGAGCATGCAACTGCGCTTGAACGACTGCTTCCGCCAGCAGCGCTTTCCATACCCGGGCTTTGGTTCCGACGTGACGATTGCCCTGTCCACCTACATGGGCGTCAACGCCAAGGGCGCGCAGTCGATTGCCCCTGGCCTCAAGCGATGAGTTGCCAATGAAAAACAGCCTTTCTCTTGTTGCCGCCCTGCTGTTGGCCGCAGGCTGCGCGGCGTTGCCGTCTTCGCAAGACCTGGACCGTGAAGCGCTGGCCGCCATTCAAGCGGGCTTCCGCGACGAGGGCATCGCCAAGGTCGCCCGCATCCAGCAAGACCTGGGGCAATCGGCCTGTTCCAGCGACATGCCGCCGCCCGACGCGGTGGCCGAGCAGGTCATGGCGCAAGCCCGCACGGGCGTGAAGTGGCCCGCAGGCGGCCAGTACTTCGGTGACTGGCGAGAAGGCGAAAAGCTGGCACAAAACGGCCGCGGCATGACCTGGACCGACGGCTCCACCGCGCCGTCGGCCAACGGTGGCAGCTGCTACAACTGCCACCAGATCAGCAAGCAGGAAATCAGCTTCGGCACCATCGGCCCCAGCCTTCACCACTACGGCAAGAACCGCGGCGTGGCCGATGTCATGGCGGCCACCGCCCAGCCCGTCGTCGAATACACGTGGGCGAAGATCTACAACAGCAAGAGCTACAGCGCCTGCTCCAACATGCCGCGCTTCGGCCATGCCGGCCTGCTGGACGAGAAGCAGATCGCGCACCTGATGTCGCTGCTGCTGGACCCCAAGTCACCCGTCAATCAGTAGCCCGTCAACCGCCTGTCAATTTCAACAGCCGAAGGAACAGCACCATGGGTATCCGACCTTTCCTTTTTGCCCTGCTGCTGGCCGCCACGGCCTTCACGGCCGCCGCGCAAGACCGGGTGATTTATCACATCGATGACGCGGCAGTGCAGGCGCTCAAGGGCCTGCGCAACATCCGCAACCACCTCGACACTGACCCTGCCGCCAAGATCACCGTCGTCACCCACGCCAATGGTGTCGACTTTCTGATGGAAGGCGCCAAGGATGCCAGCGGCGGCGCCTTTGCCGGCCCAGTGGCGGCGCTGGTAGCGCGCGGTGTGAAGTTTGAGGTCTGCGAAATCACGCTCAAGAACCGCAACCTGAAGAAAGAGCAGTTCTTGCAGGAAGCCGACTTCACGCCTTCGGGCGTGGTGCGCATTGCCAAGCTGCAGATTCAGGGCGCGGCGTATATCAAGCCCTGATCCGCCGCGTGAACGCGTCCTCGAAGTCCGCAACCGGGTTGCGCAGCGCGCGCTGGTTTGCCCCCGACGACTTCCGCAGCTTTGGCCACCGCTCACGCGTCATGCAGATGGGCTACGCGCCGGCCGACTGGGTAGGCAAGCCGGTGATTGCCATCGTCAACACCTGGAGCGACGCCAACCAGTGCCACGCCCACTTCAAGCAGCGCGTGGACGACGTCAAGCGCGGCGTGCTGCAGGCCGGTGGCTTCCCGCTGGAGCTGCCCGCAATCTCGCTCAGCGAAAGCATGGTCAAGCCCACCACCATGCTCTACCGCAACTTTCTGGCGATGGAAACCGAAGAGCTGCTGCGCTCCCATCCAGTCGACGGCGCGGTGCTGATGGGCGGCTGCGACAAGACCACGCCGGGCCTGCTGATGGGCGCTATCAGCATGGGCCTGCCCTGCATCTACCTGCCCGCCGGGCCGATGCTGCGCGGCAACTGGCGCGGCCAGGTGCTGGGTTCGGGGTCGGACGCCTTCAAGTACTGGGACGAGCGCCGCGCTGGCCGCTTGTCCGACCAGGCCTGGCAAGAGATGGAAGCCGGCATTGCCCGCAGCCACGGCACCTGCATGACCATGGGCACCGCAGCCACGATGATGGGCATTGCAGAAGCCATCGGCTTCACGCTTCCGGGTGCCAGCAGCATCCCGGCGGCCGACGCCAACCACATCCGCATGAGCGCCGAATGCGGCCGCCGCATCGTGCAGATGGTGTGGGATGACCTGACGCCGGCGCGCATGCTGTCGCCCGGGAACTTTGCCAACGCCATCGCAGTGGCCATGGCCATGGGCTGCAGCACCAACGCGATCATTCACCTGGTGGCCATCAGCCGCCGAGCCAACTGTCCCGTGACGCTGGACGACTTTGACGCGGCCAGCCGCCGTGTCGGCGTCATCGCCAACATCCGCCCCAGCGGCGAGCAGTACCTGATGGAAGATTTTTACTACGCGGGCGGCCTGCCGGCGATGATGAACGTCATGCGTGACCACTTGCAGCTGGACGCGCTTACCGTCAACGGCCGCAGCCTCGGCGACAACATCGCCGACGCGCAGACCTACAACGCAGACGTCATACGGCCTCTCAGCAACCCCATCTACGCCGAAGGTGCGCTGGCCGTGCTGCGCGGCAACCTCGCGCCCGACGGTGTGGTCATCAAGCCAGCAGCCTGCGCCCCGCACCTGCTGCAGCACAGCGGCCGCGCGCTGGTGTTTGACGACTACCCGGCGCTGAAGAAGGCCGTCGATGACCCCGACCTCGACGTCACCGGCGACGACATCCTGGTGCTGCGCTATGCCGGCCCCAAGGGCGCCGGCATGCCCGAGTGGGGCATGCTGCCCATCCCTACCAAGCTGCTGAAGGCGGGCGTGAAGGACATGCTTCGTTTGTCCGACGCTCGCATGAGCGGCACCAGCTACGGCGGCTGCCTGCTGCACTGCGCGCCCGAGGCTTTTGTGGGCGGCCCGCTGGCCCTGGTGCAGACGGGCGACCGCATCACCGTGGATGTGCCGGCGCGGCGCATACACCTTGAAGTGAGCGACACCGAACTGGCACAGCGCCGCGCCGCCTGGTCCCCTCCACCGCGCCGTTATGAGCGCGGTTACGGCTGGCTCTTCGGCCAGCACATCCTGCAGGCCAACGAAGGCTGCGACTTTGATTTTCTGGAAACCACGTTCGGGGCACCGGTGCCTGAACCGCTGATCTTTTGATGGACTTGCTGACGGTGTCCGCGATGAATCCCAAGACCAGAGAGCAACTGATGGGCGTCAGCACCGCCACGCTGTGCACCGCACTCTTCAAGCGCGGTTTGCGCAACCCGTTCATCCAGAACGTGCGGCCGCTCAATGCCACGCTGCCCAACATGGTCGGCCCCGCCTTCACGCTGCGCTACATCCCGGCGCGGGAAGATTTGAACCCCATCAGCGTGTTCCAGGACCGCGCCCATCCGCAGCGCAAGGCGGTTGAAGAATGCCCCGCGGGCGCCGTTCTCGTCATCGACAGCCGCAAGGACGCACGCGCCGCGTCGGCCGGCTGCATCCTCATCACGCGCCTCATGGTGCGCGGTGTGGCAGGCGTGGTCACCGACGGTGGCTTTCGCGATTCACCCGAGATTTCGCGCCTGTCTTTTCCGGCCTACCACCAGCGCCCCAGCGCGCCCACCAACCTGACGTTGCACCAGGCGCTGGACATCAACGTTCCCATCGGCTGCGGCGACGTGGCGGTGTGGCCCGGTGACGTGGTGGTGGGCGACGGCGAAGGGGTGATCGTGATCCCGGCCAACATTGCCGACGACGTTGCCGCCGAAGCGGTCGAGATGACCGCCTTTGAAGACTTTGTCATCCAACAGGTGCAGCAGGGCCGCAGCATCCTGGGCCTGTACCCGCCGACCGACGCGCAAAGCGGCATCGACTTCGTGGCCTGGCGCACTGCACACGGGCGTTAGGCATCCTTCACCACGGCAACTGGCGCACGAAGAAGTGCGCAACCGCATCAAAGGCGGCATCGCGCGCCCGCCCGTTGAAGCTTGCCTGTCGAAACCAGCCTCCCGGCAGCCGGCAATGCAGGCGGCTTGAGCGGCGGGGTCTGCCAAGCGGGTCTAGGATCGCCACCGCCGGCCTCGCAGCCTCACAGCCCTCGGAAAGACCCGAATGAACGACATGCACCTGATCGACCTGACGCGACTCACCGCTGCGATGCGCTTGCTCGTGCAGGCTTTTGGCAGTTCTGACGCTGAAGTCGATGCGGTGGTGACGAACCTCATCGACGCCAACCTCACCGGCCACGATTCACATGGCATCGGCATGCTGCCGCGTTACGCAGACGCGCACCTGGAGGGCGGGCTCAAAGTCAATGCGCACATCAGCACCCTGCTCGACGGTGGTGCGCTCTTGCGGCTGGATGGCCACGCCGGCTTCGGCCAGGTCATCGGCGCCGAGGCGATGGCCCTGGGCATCGAGCGGGCGCGCCTGCATGGCAGCTGCATCGTGGCCCTGGGCAACGCGCACCACCTGGGGCGCATCGGTGCCTGGGCTGAACAGGTGGCGGCGGCAGGCTTCGTGTCGATGCACTTCGTCAACGTCGTGGCGCGTTGCATCGTGGCGCCGCATGGCGGCGCGGACGCGCGCTTCGGCACCAACCCTTTCTGCGCCGGCGTGCCGCTGCCGGGGCGGCCGCCGGTGATCCTGGACTTTGCCACCAGCATGATCGCGCAGGGCAAGACGCGGGTGGCCTACAACAAGGGCGAACCGGTGCCACCGGGCTGCCTCATCGACGACCAGGGCCGCCCCAGCACCAACCCGCGCTGGACGGTGGTGCCGCCCAGCGGGGCGCTGTTGACTTTCGGCGAACACAAAGGTTATGGCCTGGCGCTGATGTGCGAACTGCTGGGCGGCGCGCTGGCCGGTGGCCTGACGCAGCGCGGCAGCGACCCGACCAACCCGCAGCGCAGGGTGCTCAACGGCATGTTCAGCGTCATCGTCGACCCCGCCGCCGTGGGCAGCCGCAGCGCCTTTGAAGCCGAAGCGCTGGCTTTCCTGCAGTGGGTGCAGGCCAGCCCCGCGCGTGAAGGCTTCGGGCCGGTGCAGGTGGCGGGGGACGCAGAGCGCGCGTCACGCGCGGCGCGCACGGCGCAAGGCGTGCCGGTGGACGGCACCACTTGGCAGGAGATTGTTGACGCCGGGGTAAAACTCGGCTTGGCGCCTGCCGCCATCAATGCCGCAGCCGGCGTGAACTGAATCCACCCACCCCGCCCACCCGAAAGCAGACTCATGCCCGCCTACCTCTATGCCACCTTCGACGTCACCGACAGCGTCGCCTACGAACGCTACCGCCAGCAGGTGCCCGCAGTGATCGCGGCGCATGGCGGCCGTTTTCTGGTGCGCGGTGGCGCCACCGAAGTGCTGGAAGGCGAGAAGCGGCCGATGCGCCAGGTGATTCTGGAATTTCCCGACATGGCCCATCTCAAGGCCTTCTACAACGCGCCAGACTATGGGCCCTTGATCGCCCTGCGCCAGTCGGCGACGCAAAACGTGCAACTGCTGGCGATCGAAGGCGTTTGATTCCCGGGCGGCGCGCCGCCGCCGGGTGGTCAAATGATCACTCAGGCTTGATGCCCGCCGCCTTGATCACCGCCGTCCAGCGCTCGTATTCGCCCTTGACGAAGGCGGTGTAGGCCTTCGAGCCTTGCGCGGGAATCACGAAGCCCGCCGCGTCCATGCGCTGGCGGATGGCGGGGCTTGTCATGATCTTGCCCAGCTCTGCTTCCAGCCGGTCCACCACCGGCTGCGGGGTGCCGCGTGCCACCGACAGGCCCGACCAGCTCAGCGCCTCGAAGCCGGGGAAGCCGCTCTCGCTGAGGGTGGGCACGTCGGGGTACAGCGCGTTGCGCTGCGCGCTGGTGAC
>JAYSYB010000095.1:0-2248 GCA_043716775.1 Rubrivivax sp. | reverse complement strand
CCTGACTGGCGAGGTGGCGCAGTTCAGGCTGCCCGCTGGCGCCCGGGTCGGTGTGAGCTGATGGCCGCCGCCATCCTGTGCGTGTGAACACCGACCCGGCCCCAGCGCTGTCAGCACTGTCAGCATCTTCAACGCCAGCGCAGCCTGCGGGCCGTGGGCACTGGCTGGGCACGTTGAAGGCGCGGTTGATGATCGCCAGCGTGCTGGTCATCGCATGCAGTGTGCTGGGCTCGGCCAGCGTGTTGCTGGCGCGTGTGGAAACGCGCGCCGTGCAGGCTGTGCAAGACCTGGAAGCCAACCACATCGAACAGCTGGCCAGCTTGGTCGGGCAGCGCGTGGTGGCGATGCAGAACATGCTGCGTGCCACGGCCGAGGCCATGTCGCCAGCGGCTCGAGGCGATGTGGAAGCGGCCATTGCCTTCCTGGTTGACAGGTCTGCATTGCGGGTCTCCTTCGACACCGTCTTTGTGGCCGACGCCGCCGGCCACGTGCTGGCGCTGGGCGACGGCAACCGCACGCTGCGATCGGACATCAACCTGGCCGGCCGCGACTACTTCATCCGCACCGTCAGCCAGGGCGTGCCCGTGGTGTCGTCGCCCATCGTCGGCCGCATGCCGCGCAGCCACGTCATCATGTTCACCGTGCCCGTCTTCGATGCCCGCCGCGATGTCAAGGCCGTGCTGGGCGGGTCGATCCGGCTGGCCAACCGCAACCTGCTGGACGACCTGACCTTCTCTGCGCGCGGCGCCGAAAATGGCGAACTGACCGTGGTCACCGACGCCAACGGCACGGTGGTCTCACACCCCAACCGCGACCGCATCGGCGGCAGCTTGGAAGCCGAACCGCTGCTGACTGAAGCCGCATCTCGCTGGGTGTCCCAGGGGCGGCCGATCGAGCCTTCACCGCTGGTGATGCACCAGAGCGGCGCCTTCGTGTCGATGGCGGGCGTGCCAGGCGCCGACTGGATGCTGTTCCGCGTCACCCCCGACGCGGAGTTGCTGGGGGGCATGGAGCAGGCGCGGCGCGAAGCCTGGCAGTGGGCCGGCGGCGTGGCACTCTCGGGTGGCCTCTTCATTGCCGGGCTGCTGGCCTTTCTGCTGGGGCCGCTGACGCGCTTGCGCCAACGCGCCCGGCAGCTGCATGAAACCGACCTGGCGCTGGAAGCAGGCTGGCCCACGGCGCGCGGGGAGATTGGTGAACTCAGCCACGCGCTGCGCCAGGCGCTGCTGCAAGGCGCCAGTGTGGCGCGCACCCAAGAGGCGCTGATGAAACGTCTGCATTCGATCATGGCCGCAGCGCCCATCGGCATTGCGTTTTCACGCGACCACCGCTTTGAACTGGTGAGTGCAGAATTTGCGGCGCTGCTGGGCTGGACTGAAGGCGCGCTCGAAGGCCGCGAGGCGCGCACGATCTACGCGTCGGAACTGGACTACGACGCACTGGAGCCGCAGGTGGCGCTGGCATTTGCCGCCGGCCACGCCTTTGTCGGCGAACGCCAGTTTTGCCGCCGTGACGGCAGCGTGTTCTGGGGCCGCTTGCAAGGCAGCGCGGTGGACGCGAAAGACCCGGCCGCTGGCGCGATCTGGCTGCTGGAGGACGTGACGACACAGCGCGCGGCGCACGAGCGGCTGTCGTGGTCGGCAGAGCACGACCCGTTGACGCGCCTGCTCAACCGGAGCGCCTTTGACGACAGGCTGGCGCGCGCGCTGCAAGCCCAGGCGGCCGGCACGCCGGCCGCGCTGATGTTCCTGGACCTGGACCGCTTCAAGCGTGTCAACGACAACGCCGGCCATGCCGCAGGCGACGGTGTGTTGAAGCAGGTGGCCGATCTGCTGCATGAACAGGTGCGGGGTGGCGACGCTGCAGCCCGCCTGGGCGGGGATGAATTTGCACTTCTGCTGAGCCACTGTTCGGGCGCCGGCGCCATGGCCCGCGCCGAGCAGCTGTGCCAGGCCATCCAGGCCCTGGGTGTGGAGCATGGAGGCCAGTGGCTGGGCATTGGCGTCAGCATCGGCGTGGTTCAGCTCGACGCCGCGCTGGCGCCGCTGCCGGCAGACTGGATCGCCTGCGCCGACGCGGCCTGCTACAGCGCCAAGAGCGCGGGGCGGGGACAAACCTGCATGGGCCAGCTGCAGCGGCCTGAGGCGCTGCGGAGCGCGAAAGTGAACGCGCAGGTAAGTGAGCAAGTCAGTGAGCAAGTGAGTGAGCAGGTGAGTGCGCAAGTGACCGCGCCGACCTTTGAGCAATC
>JAYSYB010000094.1:0-7001 GCA_043716775.1 Rubrivivax sp. | reverse complement strand
CGTCAAATGGGCTTTGCAAGCCCGGGCTGGAACAAATTGTAGAGTCCCGCCCATGACGGAAATCACCGCGCGTCAGGTGTCAGTCAGAGCCCGCCCTTAGCTTCCGCATGCAGCAAAGTTCTTCATAACAGCAGGAGACCACCATGTCCGATACCCAACCCACCGAGCTGAAGACCCACCAGCCCCCCCCCGCCCTGGTGGCCGCAGCACGCGTTTCCGGCATGGCCGCATACGACGCACTGTGCGCCGAGGCCGATGCTGACTTTGAAGGGTACTGGGCCCGCCTGGCCCGCGAATTCCTGAGCTGGAAGACCCCTTTCACCCAGGTGCTGGACAGCAGCGACGCGCCGTTCTTCAAGTGGTTTGAGGACGGCACGCTGAACGCGTCCTACAACTGCCTGGACCGCAACGTCGAGCGTGGCCTGGGTGACAAGACGGCGATCATCTTTGAAGCCGACGACGGTGCGGCAACCAAGGTCAGCTACCGCCAGTTGTTGGATCAGGTCTGCCGCTTTGCAAACGCGCTCAAAGCCAAAGGCGTGAAGAAAGGCGACCGCGTCGTCATCTACATGAGCATGAGCGTGGAAGGCGTGGCTGCGATGCAGGCCTGCGCGCGCATCGGCGCACCACACTCGGTGGTGTTCGGGGGCTTCAGCGCTCAGAGCCTGCGCGACCGCATTGAAGACACCGGCGCGGTGATGGTCATCACCGCCGATGAACAGGCGCGCGGGGGCAAGCACCTGGCGCTGAAGAGCATCGTCGATGAAGCGCTTGCGCTGGGCGGCTGCGACAGCGTGAAGAACGTCATCGTCTACAAGCGCACCGGCGGCACCATTCCCTGGGTGGCCGGGCGCGACCACTGGCTGCATGAAGAACTCGCGGGCCAGGCTGCCGTGTGCGAGCCCGAATGGGTCAGCGCCGAACACCCGCTCTTCCTGCTGTACACCAGCGGCAGCACCGGCAAGCCCAAGGGCGTGCAGCACAGCACCGGCGGCTACCTGCTGCACGCGGCGCTGACGACGGCCTGGACCTTCGACTTGAAGGACGACGACGTCTTCTGGTGCACGGCCGACATCGGCTGGGTCACCGGCCACAGCTACATCACCTACGGCCCGCTGGCGCTGGGCGGAACTGAAGTCGTGTTTGAAGGCGTGCCCACATTCCCCGACGCGGCGCGCTTCTGGACAACGATCGAAAAGCACAAGGTCAGTATTTTCTACACCGCGCCCACCGCCATCCGTTCGCTCATCAAGGCGGCAGAAGGCAACCCAGCGGTGCATCCGAACAAGAGCGATCTGAGCAGCCTGCGCATCCTGGGTTCGGTGGGCGAGCCCATCAACCCGGCTGCGTGGGAGTGGTACTACCAGCACGTGGGCGGCGGGCGCTGCCCCATCGTCGATACCTTCTGGCAGACGGAGACGGGCGGCCACGTCATCACGCCGCTGCCGGGTGCGACGCCGATGGTGCCGGGCTCCTGCACGCTGCCCTTCCCCGGCATCATGGCGGCCATCGTCGATGAAACCGGGGCCGACGTGCCCAACGGCAGTGGCGGCATCCTCGTCATCAAGAAGCCCTGGCCCAGCATGATCCGCACGATCTACGGCGACCCCGAGCGCTTCAAGAAAAGCTACTACCCGGCGGAATTGAAGGGCTACTACCTGGCAGGCGACGGCGCGATCCGCGACGCCAAAACCGGCTACTTCACCATCACCGGCCGCATCGACGACGTGCTCAACGTGTCGGGCCACCGCATGGGCACGATGGAGATCGAATCCGCGCTCGTCAGCCACACCGACCTGGTAGCCGAAGCGGCCGTGGTGGGCCGGCCCGACGACACCACCGGCGAGGCGATTTGCGCTTTCGTCGTGCTGAAGCGTTCGCGACCCACCGGCGACGAGGCGAAGAAAATCGCCAATGAACTGCGGGCCTGGGTCGCCAAGGAAATCGGCCCCATCGCGAAGCCGAAGGACATCCGCTTTGGCGACAACCTGCCCAAGACGCGCAGCGGCAAGATCATGCGGCGATTGTTGCGCAGCATCGCCAAGGGCGAGGCCATCACGCAGGACACCAGCACGCTGGAGAACCCGGCCATCCTCGATCAGCTGGGCCAGGCCAACTGATCGAAACTCCTGCGGGCGGCATGCGCTACAGTGCCCGCAGGAGAAAGCCCATGCCACTGGTCATCATTGGAGTGCTGTTGCTGACGGCCAAGATGGCCGAGTTCGGCCCATTCGCGACCTGGTCGTGGTGGGTCGTGCTGGCGCCCTTCGGCTTGGCCGTGTTGTGGTGGGAATTTGCCGACTCGTCGGGCTGGACCAAGCGGCGCGAGATGGACAAGATGGAAGCGCGCAAGGTCAACCGGCGTGAACGCATGATGGAGTCGCTGGGCATTGGCACCAAGCGCAGAGACCGCATCGCCACCAAGTCGAGCGCGGCCAAGGCGCGGCAGGTGTCGGCCGACCCGACACATGGCGGGCGTGAGGGGGTCAGCAAGCCTGAGGCGCCGAAGTCCCCGCAGCCGCCCTCAGCGCCGACGTCACCGCCGACGCCGCGCCGCGAACCCCGGCTTTAGGGAGCAGGCCGCTCATTCCCCGTCGAGCACCGCGCCCAGGCTGGCGCTGTTGGCGTTCTTCGCAAACTTGGCCAGCACGCCCCGCGTGTAACGTGGCGCTGGCTGCTGCCAGCTTTTGCGACGTTCGGCGATCACCGCATCAACCACGTTCAGCTGCAGCAGCAATTGGTGGGCGTCGATGGTGATGCTGTCGCCTTCCTGCACCAGCGCGATCAGGCCGCCGGCATAGGCCTCTGGCGCCACATGGCCAACGACCATGCCCCAGGTGCCGCCTGAAAAGCGGCCGTCGGTGATCAGCCCCACCGTCTCGCCCAGGCCCTGGCCGATGAGCGCGCCAGTGGGCGCCAGCATTTCAGGCATGCCCGGGCCGCCTTTGGGGCCCAGGTAGCGCAGCACCATGATGTCGCCGGCCTTGATCTGCTTGGCCATGATGGCTGCCAGGGCGCTTTGCTCGTCGTCGAAGACACGCGCCGGGCCCGTCATCACGGGCTCTTCAGGCCGGTGATTTGGGCCACGCAACCCTCGGGGCTGAGATTGCCCTTGAGGATGGCGAGGTGGCCTTGGGCATACATGGGGTCGCTGATCGGGCGGATGACGTCCTGGTCGGCGCGCCACGCAGGCAATTCGGCCAGATTCTGCGCCACCGTCTTGCCGGTGATGGTCATGCAGTCGCCATGCAGCAACCCGGCGTCCAGCAGCACCTTCATCACCGCCGGGATGCCGCCCGCGCGGTGCAGGTCGACGGCCAGGTACTTGCCGCTGGGCTTCAGGTCACACAGCACGGGCACCTTGCGCCGCATGCGCTCGAAGTCGTCGATCGTCCAGGCCACGCTGGCCGTGTGTGCAATGGCCAAGAAGTGCAGCACCGCGTTCGTGCTGCCGCCGGTGGCCATGATCACGGCAACGGCGTTTTCGATCGCCTCTTTGGTGACGATATCGCGCGGCTTCAGGTCAGCCTTCACAGCCGCCACCAGCGCCCGTGCTGCCGCCTGCGTGTGGGCAACGATGGGGTCTTCGACATTGGCCATCGTCGATGAAAATGGCAGGCTCATGCCAAGGGCTTCAAACGCCGAACTCATCGTGTTGGCGGTGTACATGCCACCACAAGAGCCGCTGCCGGGAATGGCGCGTCGTTCAATCTGGCAGAAGTCCTCTTCGCTCATCTTGCCGGCGCTGAACTGCCCGACGGCTTCGAAGACGCTGACGATGTTGAGGTCCTGCCCCTTGTACCGGCCCGGCAGGATGGTGCCGCCATAGACGTAGATGGCCGGCACGTTGGCGCGCAGGATCCCCATCATGCCGCCGGGCATGTTCTTGTCGCAGCCGCCAATGACAAGCACGCCGTCCATCCACTGCCCGCCCACACAGGTTTCCACGCAGTCGGCAATGACCTCGCGTGACACCAGGCTGTACTTCATGCCCTCGGTGCCCATCGCCATGCCGTCACTGATGGTTGGCGTGCCAAAGATTTGCGGGTTTGCGCCCGCTGCTTTCAACTCAGTCACCGCTGCATCAGCCAGTTTCTGCAGCCCCGAATTGCACGGCGTAATGGTGCTGTGGCCGTTGGCGACGCCGATCATCGGCTTGCCGAAGTCGGCCTCGGTGTAGCCCATGGCGTAGTACATGGACCGGTTGGGCGCGCGGGCAACGCCTTCGGTGATGTTCTTGGATCGGCGGTTTGAACTCATGAGTGGCTTCCTGATGAACTGGATGAGAGTTTATCGGCCGCATGGACAATGCTGTTTTCTTTCCGGAGCGTGTCGATGCTCGTGCATCCCCAGTTCAACCCGGTGGCGCTGGCCCTTGGGCCTGTGCAGATCCACTGGTACGGGCTGACCTACCTCGTCGCCTTTGCGCTGTTCCTGATGCTGGCCAGAAAGCGCGTGCAGCGTGCCGACTTTCTGGCCGCAGGGTGGGGCCGGCGTGATGTAGAAGACATGTTGTTTTATGGCGTGCTGGGCGTGGTCATTGGCGGCCGCGTCGGCTATGCGCTGTTTTACAAACCGGGCCAGTACCTGTCGAATCCGCTCGAGATCCTGATGGTCTGGAAGGGCGGCATGTCCTTCCACGGCGGCCTCTTGGGCGTGATTGCGGCGATGGCGCTGTACGCACGGTCGCGCAAGCGCAGCTTCCTGCAGGTGATGGACGTGGTGGCACCTTGTGTGCCCACGGGCCTGGCGTCGGTGCGCATTGGCAACTTCATCAACGGCGAACTCTGGGGCCGCCCGGCTGATCCGTCGTTGCCGTGGGCGATGGCCTTTCCACAGAGCGGCAGCATGGTGGCGCGGCACCCTTCGCAGATCTACCAGTTTTTGCTGGAAGGGCTGCTGCTCTTCGTGCTGCTGTGGTTCTACGCGCGGCGTGAAAGGGCGACAGGCCAGGTCGCTGCAGCCTTCGTCTTCGGCTACGGCGTGCTGCGCTTCGTGGCCGAATACTTCCGCGAACCCGACAGCTTCCTGGGCCTTTTGGCACTGGGCATGAGCATGGGACAGTGGCTGTGCGTGCCGATGATCGGGGCGGGCGCGGGCCTGTGGTGGTGGTTTGGCCAGCAGGGCAAAGCGCGATGAGACAAGTCTTCCTCGACACCGAAACCACGGGCCTGAGTGCCGATCAGGGCGACCGCATCATCGAAGTCGCCTGCATTGAATTCGACAACCGGCGCGACACCGGTCGCCGCCTGCACCACTACTTGAACCCCGGCCGCAGCAGCCACCCCGACGCCGTGCGCGTGCACGGCATCACCGACGAATTTCTGGCCGACAAACCGCCCTTTGCCAGCATCGCGGACGAGTTGCTGGAATTGCTCACCGGCGCCGATGTCGTGATCCACAACGCGGCCTTCGACATCGGTTTCCTGAACGCGGAACTGGCGCGCCTGAGCCGCCCGCCCATCAGCAGCCAAGTGGCGCGCGTCACCGACACGCTCTTGATGGCGCGCCAGATGTTCCCGGGCAAGAGCAATTCGCTGGACGCGCTGTGCCGCCGGTTGGAAGTGGACAACAGCAAGCGCGACCTGCACGGCGCGCTGATCGACGCCGATTTGCTGGCGCAGGTCTACCTGAACCTGACGCGCGGGCAGGATTCTCTGGTGATTGAAGCCGCCCAGGATTCGCGTGCGCCCGTGGTTGGCAGCGCCGCCGATCTGCGCATGCTGATGCTGCCAGTGCTGACGGCCACGGCCGAAGAAAACGCCGTGCACGACGCGCTGCTGGCGGACATTGGCGTTGCCTGCGGTGGCAGGGTGGTCTGGCACGTGGCTGTTCCGGCTTGACCCCGGCAGCGGGCCTGCGTCAAAAGTGCCATGGCATAATTCGCGGCTTATTGAAACGTAGCCGAGCAAAGTCCCGATTTGCCGGCCACCGCAACAGATTTCGGGCGGTTAGCTCAGCGGTAGAGCACTGCCTTCACACGGCAGGGGTCGCAGGTTCAAACCCTGCACCGCCCACCAAGCGTCAGACCCCTTAAGTCGCTTCGACACCTTCAAGCAGGCGGTCGCCGCAGCCCGTACCCTGGTGGTTCAGGGCACCGTGCTCAGCTTCGTCCAGGCAGCTCAAGGCGTCAGAAGGAGCCAAGCTGGCCGGCGTCAAGCATCTTGGCCCCATGTTGCTGATGCTGTCGTTGGCCTCCTCCCGCAGGGGGCGGCGCCGAAGTACCGGCGGCGCGAGGTGTCGCCCAAGTACCCCAGCCAGGGCCACGAGATGCTTGTCCGACGCGCACGCGCGCTCGCTCGCGGCCATGGGCGGCATCGCCCGGCGCGGCATCTGCGACTTGCATGTCGACGGCGGTTGACCATGTGAGGAAGGGCAAGGGCCGCACCGGCAACAAGCGCTTCGCCGTGATGTGCGCGCACTGCCTGTTAGATGCCGACTTCTGCAACGTCGGCCTCGGGCTGGGAGAAGGGTGTTGTCGAGAACAACGTGCTAGACAGCCGTCGGCGCATCTGGATCGACGCCGGCCATCAGCACTGCGGCTCCTTCGTCGAACTCAACGCCTGGCTGGGGGGCCGTTGCCGGGCCTTGTGGGACGAGGTCCGGCACCCCGAGCACGAGCAGTTCAGCGTGGCCGAGCTGCTGGACAACGAGCGGCCACACCTCATGCCGATGCCCGAGCCCTTCGACGGCTACGTGGAGAACCCGGCACGGCTGCAGGTGGCCTCAAGCCGCTGGCCAACACCGAGCGCTGCGACAGCCTGCGCACCGGCAACGCCGCCAACACAGCCAACACAGCCACCGAGGAGTCCGACCATGCGTGATCTTGCCGTCGAACTCAAGCAGTTGCGCATGCACGGCATGGCCGGCGCGTGGGCTGATCTGGTCGAGCAAGGCGGCAGCGCGGCAATCGAGAGCTCGCGCTGGGTGCTGGAGCATCTGCTGCAAGCCGAGACCACCGACCGTGCGATGCGCTCGGTGAGCCATCAGATGCATGCCGC
>JAYSYB010000093.1:0-7006 GCA_043716775.1 Rubrivivax sp. | reverse complement strand
CGCTGCCGGTGGCATGGCTGATGCGCATGCTCTGGCAAGAGGCGCAGTTCTCGGAATTCGGCCTGCCGCTGGCGCGTTTTGCGCAGTGGGCGCTGTCCAGCTTCAAGCTCGCGGCAGCCGCCGCGCTGGCCGCCACCGCGCTGGCGCTGGGCTTGGCCTTTGCGCTGCGCCAGCGCCGGGGCAGGTTGCTGCCACCAGCTGCACGGGTGCTGTCGCTGGGCTATGCCGTGCCAGGCGCGGTCATCGCCATCGGCATCCTGCTGCCCGTGGGCTGGTTGCAATCGCGCTGGCCCGACGTGGGTGCGGCGACGCTGGTCACGGGCACAGTCTTCGGGTTGATGTACGCCTACCTGGTGCGCTTCTCGGCCGTGGCCTTGCAGTCGGTGGAAGCGGGCTACGCGCGCTTGCCGCTGTCGATCGACGAAACTGCGCGCCTGCTGGGCAGCGGCGCGCGCCGCCTGTTCACGGAACTGCACCTGCCGTTGCTGCGCCGGTCGGCGGGTGCTGCGGCCCTGCTGGTGTTTGTCGATGTGATGAAAGAACTGCCAGCCACGCTGGTGCTGCGGCCTTTTGGCAGCGACACGCTGGCCGTGGTGGCCTACAACCTGGCGCGCGACGAACGCCTGGCCGAAGCCGCACTGCCGTCGCTGGCGATAGTCGTGGTCGGGCTGATTCCGGTGATTCTGCTCAGCCGCGCCCTGCGCGCCCCCGCAGCCTGAAACGCAACGCGCCGTGCGCTTCAGTCGCAGGCGGTGCGGCCGAAGTGGGGGTCACGCGGCTTCGCCGCTGAAAAGGCTGACGCCCTTGTTCGATCTGCTCAAAAACCGGGCGCCCACGAGTGGCGGCGACACCGGCGCCGGCCCGGCGCATGGGGCGTTTGTGCGGCGCGATCCCCGCGACTGCGACCATGCGCTGACCGGCACCACCCGCCGCTGGCTGCGCGAACTGCCGCCACGCCGCCGCCCGTTGCGCCTGTGCGAAGCACACCCGCGCGTGGCCAACCGCATCGCCTGGTGCTGGCAGGACGCCATCCTGAGCGACGCCTTGCTGGACGACCTGCTGGTGGACAGGCGCGGTGGCCGCAACGGCTTCGCGCCGATCCTGGTGCGCGAACTGCGGCGGCTGCGTGAATTCAATGCCCAACACCGCCTGGAATTCGGGCGCGAGGGTTTGATGTCCATGGCCGCGCGGGTGGTCGGGCTGCGGTAGAAAGCCTTTGTCTCCACAGACTGGCTGGCTTGCACCGCAGCGCTGTGCGGTTGGTGCAGAACCCTTCGAGGCAGCTCAGCGCTCCAGGTCTTTCAGCAGCTGCGTGACCTCGTCCAGGGTGTTCGCGTCGCCCCGCGCAGCCAGGCTCTCTAGCTCTCGCCGCGCTTTGTTTTTTTCGCCTGCACGTATCTGCAAACGCGCCAGGGTCAAGCGCAATGCGCTGGCTTGTGGATCGAGTTCAATTGCACGCGACTGGTTTTGCAGGGCAGCGTTGATCTGCCCAGAAGCAGCCTGGGCCTGAGCCAAGGTATCCAGCAGTGCTGGCGAGTTGGGCATGAGCTTCGCTGCCCGTTGAGCCAGCGCCAAGGATTCGGCAGGTTGGCTGGTCAACAGCAACTGTGCCAAGTTGTTGATCGCCAAAGCGGCGTCCGGCTGCAATTCGAGTACGCGGCGGTACAACGCCTGGGCCGCTGCGCTGTCGCCCCGGCTGGCCGCCTGCTGTGCCTGTTTGCCAATGAATGCCGCGTCCTTTGGGTTTTCTCGTATCCAGTCCCGCTCGAAACTCTGTGCTGCAGCCGGCTGGCCACTGCGGCGCAATTCAGCACTCAGGCGGCTGGCCACGAAGCTGGCCTTGCTCAAGGCCAACGCTTCTCGCAGCAAGACCAACGTCCGCTCGGGTTGCCCATGCAACGTGCGCACGTCTGCCTCCAGCAGCAGGGTGTCCAGGTCGCGAGGCAGACGCTTTCGCCTTGCTTCGGCAACCCGGACTGCATCAGCAGTCTGGTTTTCCCGCGTCAGCAGCAGTGCATGTGCACGTTCCACCTCAAAAGAATTGGGATCGAGCGCCAAAGCCTGGTTGACCGCTTTACGCGCGCCTGCGATGTCCCGGTTGGCTGCCAGTGCGTCGGCCAGCAGCAGGCGTGGCAACGCCGCTTGAGGGCGCAAGTCAGCTGCCTGGCGGAGCACACGCAGTGCCTGCTGGTTGTCGCCATTGGCCTGCAACGCCCGGCCGAGTTCTGTCTGGATGTCAGCGTCCATAGGCAGCGCCGCGGCTGCGCGCTGGGCGCGTGCAAGCCAGGCGGGCAAAACGCCCGCACGTTGATCGAGTTGCAAGGCGCCCAGCCAGGCTTGCGGATCCTGCGGGCCTGCTTCGACCGCCTTGTCAAGCCAGGCCTGCAGTTGTGTTGGCGAGCCGCCTTCCATGCGCGTAATTTCCGCCATGGCCAGCAGCGCAGGAACGGACTTGGGCTGGCGCTTCAGCAGCGCTTCAAAGCGCTGGCGCGCCGCGGTGGACTTGCCTTCTGTCAGGTCTATCTCGGCCAAGCGCTGCACCGCCAGCACAAAACCGGGCTCCTTCTTCAGTGCGGCCTCGAATGCAGCCCGCGCGCTGGCGTTGTCGCCGCGCATGTAAAAAATTTGCCCGCGAAGCAGCTCAGGTTGCGGCTGACCCGGCTGCAGCCCGACCAGTTTGTCGGCCGCGGCCAGCGCACGCGTCCAGTCCTGCCGTTGTATCAAAGCGGGCACGAGGTCCAGCAATGCTTGAGCGGCATCTTCGTTCGGGCCCCCGGCCAAGGACTCCAACTCACTCAGGCTGGCGTCGACATTGCCGCGCGCCAACTGCGAACGCGCCAGTTCGCGGCGGGTTTGTGCATCTTGCGGACGCAGGGCCTTGGCACGCGCGAAGGCATCGTCCGCTGCCTTGAAGTCCGCCAGCTGGGTGTGGGCCCGTCCTGCGGCGATCCAGGCGGCGGCATCCTTTGAGTCGGGTTTGAGGAGCGGTTTGAGTCTCTGGAGTGCGAGTCCGGGTTGGCCCAGTTGGACGCTTACGGCGGCCGCTTCGCGACGCAGGTCGGCATGCTCTGGCATGGCCGCTAGCGCACGGGCCAGCAGGGCGTCGGCTTGCGTGTATGCGCCCAACCGACCTTCAATGTAGCCCGCCAGCATCAGAACCACTGGCTGGGGCTCTTTGACGCGCAGCAGCAGCTGGACGCGTTCGCGTGCACGAACGAAGTCGCCACTGAAAAAAGACACCAACGCGTCCTGGTACACCGGCAAGCTCAGGCCGGGCAGGGCTTGATTCATCGCCTGCGTCAGTGATCTGGCCTTTACAAAGTCGCGCTGGCGAAGCGCATGGGCAATGAGTGCCGAGTGCGCTGGTTCGAGTTTGGGATCTGCCGCCAGCGCACGGGCGTAGGCAGCGGGGGCGCCGGCATCACCCGAGCTCGCCAAGGCGTCCGCCTGCAGCAACAGCACTTCAGCGTCCTTCGGATAGCGCGCGGCCAGTTCCGTTGCACGTTCTTTTGCAGCCAGTTGAGAACCGCCTTCGGCAGACAGCCGCACATCCATGACCTGCGCGCCAATGTGACCGGGCTCGCGCCGCAACGCTTGCTGGATCAGTGCCTTGGCCTGATCAAGACCGCCAACGGACTGGCGCCCCTGCGCCAAAACGGTGGCGAACTCTGCTGCGGCAGTTGGGTTATCGATGGCGCCTTCCTTCTCCAGGGCGAAGAGCTCCGTGGTCTTGCGCTGCAGCAACAACGAACGCGCCAGCACCGGCAACACCTGGTGCCTGTCGGCGTCGGCTTCCAGGGCACGCTTCAATTCCGCCTCGGAGCCAGCCGCATCGCCGGCTGCCAAGAGAGCCTGGCCCAGCATCAACCGCGCGGCGGCGGATTGCGGGCTGTCCTGCAAGAGACGCCGAAGTTCAATGATCGCGGCGTGCGTGTCTCCGGCCCGAATCTGCTTGTTGGCCGAGGCCAGCACTTGCGCTTCGCCCGGGTTGCTGCAAGCCGTCAGGTTTAAGGCGCAGGCGAGAGTCACCGCCAACAAGCCTGCGCGATTCGCCAGGCTTGGGGGTATGCATGCAGTGTTGAAGAGCCAGAAGGAATTCGAAATCACAACCTTTGCCTGAGGCGCATCACGCCAAACGTGTCGAACTTACTTACATTTCTCTAGTAAGGCTCCCATAGCGCAATACAAGACCATTGAATTCATTGCAATTTATAACTTCGGCGCACTTCTTGCTGACCGGTAAGCATCCTAGGCGGAAGCCAGGAAATTGTCTACAAATCGGGGATAACCAGAATGAGCACCTTGAGCATGTTGTTGAAGTCCACGGCGTTGGCCAGTCTGCTGGCTATTGGCGGGGTCGCGCAGTCGGCCACGATTTTTTGCCCGGACAACTCCAGCGGTGGCCTGAGTGCACCGACAACGGGGCGCTACGTAAGTGTCTCCAACGCGCAGTCCCCGTCCAACTGCTATTGGCAAAATGGCAACTTGCAGAACGCTGACTTTGCCACGGCCGCTGCCGACCTGGGTGTGGCGCCGGCCAGCTTTTTGCTGGTGTCCCAAAACGCGACCCTGGGAATCACGCCGGGGTCATTGGCTGCAATGAGCGGTACATCTGGCACGTGGGGCCTGACCAACAGCAACATCTGGTCGAGCTACAGCTCGCTGTATCTGGGCTTCTTCTTCGGAAGCTCAGGGCAGCGGAATCCTGATTCCTTTGTCGTCCAACTCCAGACGAACCAGCTTTCTGGCTCTTGGGCCTTCTTCAATTCCTTGAACACGCCGTCCAGCAACGGTCTGGTCAACTACTACCTTTTTGGCGTGGCTAGCGGCAACCCCCAGCCGGGGCGCATCCCCGAGCCAGGTTCGATCGCGCTTGTAGGTCTGGCGCTGCTGGCTGCCGGTGCAGCTCGAAGCCTGAAGAAGTAAGGATTGGCGGCCACTGGGCCGCTGCGCAGGAGTACAAAAGCCCCGCCTCGGCGGGGCTTTTTGCTGGCAGAGCGAGGCTTACCTGACCCGCGTCACGCTGATCGACCGGGCAGTGCGGTTGCCCGCGGCGTCAACGGCCACAACGGACAGCGTGTGCGGGCCAAGCGCCGCCTTGCGGCTGTTCCAACTGGTCGACAAGGTGCCGCCGGTTCCGGACGCACGCAGCACGCCGTCAACGTAGATCTCCTGCTTGATGCCGGTGGCGCCCGCGTTGTCGCTGGCCGAGACGCTGATCTGCACCGTGCCTGACACATTGGCGCCGTCGGCAGGGCTCGCGATGGAAACGACTGGCGCTGTGGTGTCCGCCACAGTCACGTTGGCTACGCCGACGCTCACAGCGGCCGACGTCTGTGAGTTGTTGGCCGAGTCAAAGGCCACCGCCGTGAGCGAAAGCGGGCCGTTGGCGAAGTTGCGCGTGTCCAGGCTGAATTGATAGGGCGCGACCGTGTCGCTGGCCACCAGGTTGCCATTGGCGCGCAACTCAACCCTGCTGATCCCGACGTTGTCGCTGGCGCTGACGTCCACCGTCAGCAAGCCACCGAAGCTGCCAGCCGCAGGTGACGTGATCACGGCGGTAGGCCTTTGCGTGTCGGCCGCCGAGGCATCGCGCGCGGCACGCACGGCAGCTTCACTGTTGACGCGGCCGTATCCAAAGTAAACGTCTCGCCCGGCTGCACCCAGGTCGGTGGCCGTGCTGTACAGCAGGCTCTCGATCTGGCTGCTGCTGAGGCTGGGGTTCGCTGACATCATCAGCGCCACCAGGCCCGCAACGACGGGCGCGGCGAAAGACGTGCCACTGGCACTTTCATAGCTGCCGTTGGACGATGTCGTCCAGATGCCCACGCCTGGCGCGGCTACCGACACCATGTTGCCCCAGCTCGACCATCCTGCAAGCCGATCGCTGGAGTCGGTGGCAGAGACGCTGATCATTGACGCCGTGGCAGCAGCATTTTCATTGATGCCGTTGTTTCCCGCCGCTACCACCAGCAGCCCGCCTTTGCTCTTGAGGTAGTTGCCTGCGCTCTGCACCGCCGCGTTGCCCCACAAATACACGTAGCTGCAATTGACCACTCGAACACCGCGGTCGGCGGCGTAGATGATTCCGCTGACGATGCTGCTGTACCAAGCGGTACCGCTGAAGTCGGTGATGCGCACAGGCAACAGCTTCGCGCCACCGGCAACGCCGGAGACGCCCAGGCTGTTGTTTATCACCGCCGCAGCGACCCCAGCCACTGCGGTGCCGTGGTTGTTGATGTCGGTGGTTACCGTACCGCCGTCCCAGGCGTTGTAGCCCGGCAGTAAATTGGCCATGAGGTCGCTGTGGCTGGCCAGCACCCCCCCGTCCAGCACGGCGATCGTGACGCCGGCACCGCGCGCCGAATCCCAGGCAGCAGGTGTTTGTGTCATCGGCAGGTGCCACTGGCTGCCTGAATACGGATCGTTGGCGACAAACGCCTTGGGCACCTGCTGGTCTCGTTCGACAAATCGAAAGTGCGGGTTGCGCTGCAGTTGCTGCTGGACTGCGGTCTCCGACGCCCCGGCGGGCAGTTCGATGATGTGCAAGTCGCTGTTGCCCAGGCGCCGCGCGCGTGCGCCATGGGGTTTGAGGGAGCGCTCAAGTTCTGCCGCCGGCAGACCAGCACGCTGCAAGAGGATGAGCCTGCCCGATGCGCCGACCCGCTCGATGCCGGACTGCGCCAATACGGGTGTTTGTGCTATTCCGCCGCAAAGCAATGTCAAGGCGGCCAGTGCCAGCGGCTTGCGCAAAGCGCTCCGCGAAGAAGAGTGGGTTTTCAAGGTTCGATGTCCGTAGTGATCCCGTCTCTTCGGCTCATTCCGGACAGGGTTGAACGGATGCTAGAGGCACTTTGTGAGCAGTCAGGTGGTGCGGAAACAGGTGGTTTCCGATGGCCCCGACATTTGCCACACCAGCCCCGTATTTACGGGGTGGGGTCTACTGGTAGCACGCCTGATCTGGTCCCACCGACAGGAATCGAACCTGTATCTAGCACTTAGGAGG
>JAYSYB010000092.1:0-2265 GCA_043716775.1 Rubrivivax sp. | reverse complement strand
CACGCGCTGGAGCTTGATCGTCACGTCGCCGGCCGATTGCACCTCGGTGGCCAAGCTCGCATCGAACTGGCGCTCGCGCAGCTTGGAGACGACCACGTCGTGGTAGCCCTGCTCGCGCAGCCATGTCAGATTGGCCTCGGTGGCGATGCCTGCATCCATCACCACCGTGGCACCCGGGGCCGCGTCCAGGCCCGTGAGCATGCCTTTGAGCGTGGCGGGCTCGCTGGCGTTGCCGGCAAAGAACTGCACGCGCCGAACGAACCCGCTGGCGTCCAGCGCCATGGCCAGCGTCACCAGCGGGCAGTCACTGCGGCACTCCTTGCTGTGGCCGCGCTTGGCCTTGCTCACCCCGGCGGCCGCGCCCTCGAAATAGGTGTTGGTCAGGTCGTACAGGGTGATGGTCTGGCCCAGGCCGAACATGGAGCAAGCCTGGCCGAACAGGTGCTCCTGCAAGGCCTCGCGGTGCTTGTACAGCGCGTCTGATGCGCGGTACAGGCGGTTCAAGTCCATCGCCTCGAAGTCGAAGTCGATGAGCTCGCCCAGGGCCGAGGTGTCCCTCAGCCAGGCGTGCGTGGCCAGCTCGCTGCCCGGCTGGGCCATGCGCGCAACGATGTTGCCAACGGCCGCGGCGATCTGCGGGCGGTTCAGACCCAATTCGCTGAGCTTGTCCTCCAAGCCGCATTGGCGCATCGCCGCCAGCGCCGCGTGCTCCACGCCCACGCTGCGCGGGTCGATCAGTTCCAGCGAGTCGAGATCGACCTCTTGGTAGCGATCAACCGCGCCGGCTTCAATGGGCGCGCTGCCGGGCGTGCCGACAGCGGCCTTGGCAGGCGCTGGGTCGGCCCGGTCTGCGCACGCCGCGCCCGGGCTCGGCTGGGCAGGCTTGCGCGCAATGATCTGCGCTGCAAAGCGTTGCGCGAATACCTGCACTTCCTCAGGCAGGCTCGCATCCAGCATTGAGCGCTGCCCGTGCACCAATTCGTCGATGCGTTTGGCCAGCGCGGGCCAATGCGCCTGGGGCAGATCGAAGTGGCTGCCCAGGTTGAGCAGGGTGATCTGCTTGATGGCGCTGCCCACCCGGGCGCTGTGCACCAGACGGTAGGTCACATAGGGCTCGCCCGAGACGCGATTGCGGGTCTGGGTGCGGCGGATGAACATGCAGATGATGTTGCACGAAAAAACCAGCACGCAACCAAAAATATAAAACTATTATGGCACTACATTTCGCCGCCGAAGTCCTACTCCAATGCTGACAAGGACTTACCGCTTCCCTAACACTCAAACACAGCGGCTAAGTGACAAAGTCGGGCTAGCGCTGGGTTGCCACCGACAGCCTGGGCTCGCCCGGTCCCAGCTTGCCGTCGGCGCGCGCCGAGAGGTAGGCAAACAGATCGAGCACGTGCGGCTTCACATTGGGGTCAGCTTCCCACGCGGGCATGGTGACCTGGCCGCGCGCACCTCGCTCCTGCCGCATGATCTCTTCGACCATCGCTTCGCGCACGGCGGTGCGATCTTCCGTGTTCGCGTCGTTGGCCAGCAGCACGATGCGGTAACTCGTCAGCACCTTGGTCGCGAACGCGCGCGGAGTGAGCGTCTTGACGCGCTCCACCAGGTTTGGCGCCAGGTCGGTTCCCACAGCGCCGACGCCATGACAGTCATAGCAATTCGTATGAAACAGGCGCCAACCGGTGTAAGTGCCACGGTCGACCTGGCCGTTAACAACGCGGTGGTCACCGGGTACGGGTTCGGCGTTCGGTTGCGCGGCCAGCGGCAGCGTGTCAACGCTCCCAGCAGCGCGGCCCACCAGGGCCTGCGGCGAAGCGCTGAAAGGTGCGTGTTGATCATCATGATGTGGCGCTGAAAGTTGGCATGCGTGCCATCTTGCCCCGCCGTTGCAGACCCGCTTTGAGGGAGATCAAGGTCGATTTTTCTTGGCCCTGCATCATTCAGGCTCGTTGCGCGGCAATTGCCTGCCGGCAGACTGCAGCACTGTGCCCACGATCCCACTGGCCTCCCCATGAGCATTCGCAACCTCGATCAACTGTTCGACCCGACCTCGGTGGCTGTCTTCGGCGCTTCGCAGCGCGCCGCGAGCGTGGGTGCCACGGTCTGGGCAAATTTGCGGGGCGGCGGGTTCAAAGGGCCGACATATGCTGTGAATCTGAAGCGCTACGAGTTCGACGGGCAAGCGGTCTTTGCGCGCGCCGCTGACTTGCCGTCCGTTCCCGAGCTGGCCGTGATCTGCACGCCTCCAGAGACGGTGGC
>JAYSYB010000091.1:0-2266 GCA_043716775.1 Rubrivivax sp. | reverse complement strand
CCAGCCTGTCGGCGCAAGTGCTGGCGCGGCGCAAGGAATTCGGTCTGCTGTCGCACCTGGGGTTGACGCGCGCGCAGGTGGTGGGCGTGGTGGCGGGTGAAGCGGCGGCGTGGGTGGCGGCAGGTGTGGTGCTGGGGCTGTTGCTGGGGTTGGCGATCAGCATGGTGCTGGTGTTTGTCGTCAACCCCCAAAGCTTTCACTGGACGATGGACCTGCTGCTGCCGTGGTCGCGACTCGCTGCGCTCGCAGCGGCGGTGCTGGCTGCGGGCGTTGCAACGGCCGCGCTGTGCGCGCGCAATGCAGCGTCCAGGCAAGCAGTGATGTCGGTGAAGGAAGACTGGTGAGCCCGCTGCGGCGAGCCTTCTTGCTGGCCGCGTTGGCCGCACCGGCAGCACAGGCAGCACAGGCCACAGTGGCCCGCGCTGAAGCCGCTAAATCCGCTGCAGCCGATGCAGCCGATGCAGCCGATGCAGCCGACGGAACCATCCGCCGTGGCCGCGTTCTGCGCTTCCCGCGTGACCACGGCGCGCACCTGCAAGCGCGCATCGAATGGTGGTACGCCACCGGCTGGCTCGGCACCGAAGCCGCGCCGACAGCGGGCTTCCAGCTGACGTTCTTCCGCAGCCGCACCGGCCTGGCCCAAGACAACCGCAGCCGCTTCGCCGCGCGCCACCTGCTGTTTGCGCATGCAGCGTTGACGCGCTTGGGCCCGAATGCAGCGCACCTGCATGACCAGCGCATCGCCCGCTGGTCGGGCGCTGCGGCGGCCGCGCTGGGCCGGGCGTCGGTGGATGGGGGCGCGGTGCAACTCGGCCCCTGGTCGCTGCGCGACGAAGGCCCCGTTTGGCGCGCCCGCGTACCGGCACGCGGCTTCACGCTGGACCTGACACTGGCGCGCACCCAGCCGCTGCTGCTGCAAGGCGACGCCGGTTTTTCCCGCAAGGGGCCTGATGAAGCGCAGGCCAGCCACTACGTCAGCGAACCGCAGTTGCTGGCCACCGCGGCGGGCGGCAAAGACGGCAAAAACGCCGCCAGCGGCCGCGCCTGGCTCGACCACGAATGGAGCGACCTCGTCCTGCACCCCGAAGCCGTGGGCTGGGACTGGATCGGCATGAACCTCTTTGACGGCAGTGCGCTCACCGCCTTTGTTCTGCGCCGCCGCGACGGCAGCGTGTTGTGGGCCGGCGGCAGTTTTCGCGCTGCAGGCAACGCGGCGCAGATCTTCCCGCCGGCGCAGGTGCGCTTCACCCCAGGTCGCCGCTGGCAAAGCCCGGGCAGTGCCGCCAGCTACCCCGTGCAGTGGGAAATCGACACGCCCGCCGGCCGATTCAACGTGCGCGCGCTGCTGGACGCGCAGGAACTGGACAGCCGCAGCAGCACCGGCACGATTTACTGGGAAGGCTTGAGCGAACTGCTGGACGCGCAAGGCCGGCGCGTCGGCCTGGGATATCTGGAGATGACGGGCTATGCCGCGCCGCTGCGGTTGAACTGAAGCCGGACGGACCGTCAGCCGTCAGCCGTCAGCCGTCAGCCCGTCAGTCCAGCTACTTCGGTCGCGCGCGGTGGTCGTCCAGCCAAGAACTGGAAGAACGCAGCCCGCTCAAGTCCACCGGCGCCGCCCGCACGCAATTGCCACCGGCCTGACGCGCGGCCAGCACGGCGTCTTGAGCGTCGTCGATCAAGGCCTGCAGGGTCAGGTGCGACGGGCGCAGCTGCGCCACCCCCACGCTCACGGTCACCCGCAAACGACGCGGGCTGGATTCATTGTGGAACGGCACTTCCATTTGTTCGCTGCGTTCGCGGATGCGCTCGGCCACGTCCAGCGCCCCGGTGGCATCAGCCTGGGCCAGGAAGACCGCCATCTGGGCATCCGACAAGCGCGTCACCAGGTCAGCGCCGCGCAGCGTGGGTGATGTCTGGCTCAGCATTTCGGCCAGCACCGCGTCGGTGGCCGCACCGCCACGCGATTCCACCAGGCGGGCGTAGCGATCGACGTCCACCAGCAGCAGCGCGGCGCCGGTGCCGTAGCGGCGTGAACGCGCCCATTCGCGGCCGGCCAGTTCCAGAAACAGCGCCTTGTGGGTGCCGATGGGGCTGTGGAGGCCACTTGCCACCCGCGAACCACTGGCAGAGCCGCGCGTGAACCGGTGCAGCAGCGCAGCGGCCGGCAGGGCCACCACCGCAATCGACAGTGCTGCGGCCACAGCGGCCACGGCGGGGGCCCATGCGGCGGTGCCGACCCAGGCCGTGAAGCCGTAAGCCAGCG
>JAYSYB010000010.1:0-2606 GCA_043716775.1 Rubrivivax sp. | reverse complement strand
GTGGTCAAGGTGATGGACCAGCTCCAAAAAGCCGGTGTGGTGCGGGTTGGCTTGTCGGTGCAATCGGGTAAGTAAATTCGCCTTCATGGTCATTGCTCCTCCCCTGCCCTTGTCAGACCGCCCGGAATTCGGTCCGCCGCCCAATGCACGCTCGTGGCGGGCATTGGGCCTGGCGGTGGCGGCACACCTGCTGCTGGTCGTGGCGCTGACGTGGGGCGTGAACTGGAAAAACAGCGACGAAGCGGCCGCCTTCAGCGCCGAACTCTGGACCGGCCAGGCGCCGCCCCAAAGCCCAACGCCGCCGGCGCAACCTGCGCCCCAGCCTGCCCCCGCGCCACCCCAGCCTGCGCAGCCTCCACCCGCGCCTGCGCCAGCCCCGCCGCCGCCAAAAGTCGAAGCGCCGCCGCCTGAGGTGGACATTGCGATAGAGCAGGCGAAAAAGCGCGCCTTGCAGCGCAAGCAACAAGCCGCAGAAGATCGCGCGGAGCAAAAAGCCGCAGATCTGGCTGCTAAAAAACAAGCCAGGCTCAAGGAAGACCAGACCCGGCTCCAGGAAGAAAAAGTGCGGCTCAAAGCCGAGCAGGCGGCTGACAAAGCGCAAGCGATCAAGCTGAAAGCGCAGGAAGCAGCGAAAGAAGCCGCCAGGGAGGCCGCAAAAGATGCGAAGGACGCCAAAGAGGCCAGGAACGCGAAGGATGTCCAGCGCAAACAAGAGCAGCAAAAACAGGCCGCGACAGCCGCAGCAGCAGCAACAGCAGCAGCCAAAGGTCAGCGTGATGCCAACCTGGCCCGCCTGAATGCGCAGCTGGGATCGGCCGGCGCGACAGGCGGCAGCCCCAGGGGCACGGCGGCCCAGGGCAGCGGCGGGTCCACCACCTATGGCGCTATCGTCAAGGCAGCCATCAAGCCCAATGTGGTGTTTGGCGAGGACATCACAGGCAACCCGATGGCCAAAGTTGAGGTTCGCCTGACGCTGGACGGCACCATCATCAGCCAGCGCCTGATCGCCTCCAGCGGCAACAAGGCATGGGACGATGCCGCCATGAACGGCATCACCCGCACCCGCGTCATGCCGCGTGATGTGGATGGCCGCATCCCTGACACCACCCTGATTCTGGAAATGCGGCCCAAAAATTGAACAACCGCCGAACGCTATAATTTATATAGCATCACAGGCAACAAATCCGGTGACCACAGTGCTAAATCATCTAAAAATTGCCTGCTGACAGCCAAAAAGCCTTGCCCGAAGCGGTTTCATCTCCACCGCGCGCCTCGGCCAGGTTCCTGGTCACTCGTAAACAATGCTCGCCAGCCCCTGGTCGGCCTGCGCTGCCCAGCTGGCAAGCGCGGCATCGGACGGGTAGAAGTTCGCGTTTTCGTTCAGCACCAGGCGCACGAAGCTGTTGTTGTCCTTGCCGGGCACCACCACGTCCAGCTGCACTTTCAAACCCCGGCTGATGTCGCCTTGCTCCGTCACTTCGCGGTGTGGTGTGAAGTCACGCACCAGGCGGTTGATGTCAAGCATCGGCATGCCGCGTGTCGCGTTGACGGCCACCCGCAAATACTTGCCAAACTTGCAGCGTGCTGCCTCCAGGGACCAGACCTGCGTCACCTTGAAGCGGCGTCCAAAGCGTTCGTTGCCAGGCTGCAGCATGCCCTGCACGATGACCAGCTCGTCGTCCTTGAGCAGGTTGCGGTAGGTGTTGAAGGTGGCTTCATCGGCCGATGCTTCCAGCGTGTCGGTTTTGTCGTCCAGTTTGAACAGCACCAGCTTGCCGCGGTTGCCGTTGATGACGCGCAGGTCCGTGACAATGGCGGCCAGCACCAGCGTGTCTCTGGCGTCTATCAGGTCTTCCAGCCTGAGCTTGACAAAGCGCCGCACCTCGGTTTCAACCTCGTCAAACAAATGACCCGACAGGTAAAAGCCGATGGCGGTTTTTTCATGCACCAGCCGCTCTTTCACACCCCAGTGCGCAGCTTTGACCAGCTCGGGCTCCTGGTCGCTGGCGCCATGCGCGCCGCCCCCGTCGCCGTCTGACCCCATGTCAAACAGCCCGCCCTGGTTGGCGTTGGCCTCGGCAGCGGCTGAAAACTCGAACGCCCGGTCCACAGAAGCCAGCAGCGCAGCGCGGTTGAGCTGCAGGTTGTCAAACGCGCCGCCTTTGATCAACGCTTCCACCGTGCGTTTGTTGAGCTTGCTGCGCTCCACGCGCACCGCGAAATCGAACAGCGATGTGAACGGGCCCGTGGCCTCACGCGCAGCCACAATCGCCGCAATCGCCTGCTGGCCAGTGCCCTTGATCGCGCCCAGGCCGTAGCGCACGCTTTTGGCGCTGGTTGGCTCAAACCGGTAAACGCCCCGGTTCACGTCAGGCGACTCAAAGGTGATGCCGAATTTGCCGCTGGCATCCCCGTGCAGGATGCGCAGCTTGTCGGTATCGTCCATTTCCACCGTCATGTTGGCGGCGTAAAACTCCGCCGGGTAGTGCACCTTGACCCAGGCGGTATGGTACGCCAGCAGCGCATAAGCGGCAGAGTGCGACTTGTTGAAGCCGTAGCCTGCAAACTTCTCCATCAGGTCAAACACCTCGTCGGCTTTTTCTTCC
>JAYSYB010000090.1:0-2266 GCA_043716775.1 Rubrivivax sp. | reverse complement strand
GCAAGGCGCCAGCCTTCACCTGCATTTGGGGGTCGGCCATCACCGTCGCTTGTTTTGGGGCCGGGGCGTCTTCCTGACCTTCAGCGCGGGCGGCTTCTTGGGCTGGTACTTGGCCCAGTCAATCTGGCTGTTTTCCAGGTCGAACAGGTCAATCTTGCTGACCGGCGGCTGCTGGTCACGCAGCGCTTCTTCGGCGTGTTCCGTCCAGTGGTTGGTGCTGCTGACGATGACGCGGTGCTTGAACGGCTTCTTGCCCGACGCGGTGAAGAAGCTGTCGATGTCGGACTTAGTCAGGTGGTAGTCCGTCGCGTACAGCTTGCACTGGATAGCGTGAAACTCATCGGTGCCCGCCGTCTTGGTCACCAAGTCAATGCCGGTGTCGCGCTTGTCCAGCCCCTGTTCTTTCGCCCAATCGGCATAGTTCCAGACCTGGCTGTAAAGGTCGCGGTAGCTGGCCTCGTTGCGCAGGTAGCAAAGGATCAGTTCCTCAAAGTAGGTGCCCTTTTCGCGCTCGCTCTTGGAGCTGCTGCGGTAGCTGTCGAGTATTTCGTTCAGTGCGGCCATGTTGTCGCTTTCCCCCTATGCGTGGCAGATGCTACTGGCCGCGGCTGCGCTCACGCCTGCGCAGCTACCCGCGAAAGGGCAGGGCGCTGCCCGGCCCGCTTCCGCTAGCCGTTCGCTCGGCGACTCGCCACCGCCGTTACCACCGCGCCGGTACGCAGCCTGTCCAGGTAGTCCGCCCACGCCTGCATCATGGTGCGCCGCTGTTCCACAAACTCGGTGCGGTTGTAGGCACGACCCAGGCTGTCCTTGACGCTGTGCGCAAGCTGCGCCTCGATGACGGACTCGGTCACGTGCAGGCGCTCGGCCAGCATCGTGCGGGCCGTGGCCCTGAAGCCGTGGCCGGTGACTTCATCCGCCGGGAAGCCCATGGCCCGCAGCGCCGCATTGACGGTGTTTTCGCTCATCGGGCGCTCGTGGTGGCGCTCACCGCGAAACACCATCTTTCCTTCGCCGGTCAGGGGGTGTAGTTCGCGCAGCGCTTCCACTGCCTGGCGCGGCAGCGGCACCAAGTGCGGTGCACCGTGCAGCTTGCCCGCTCTCTCACGCTTCATGCGGGCCGCCGGCACGGTCCATTCCGCCGCGTCCAGGTCGATCTCGGTCCACTCGGCATGCCGCAGCTCACCAGGCCGCAGCAGCAGCATCGGCGCCAGGCGCAGCGCCGTGCGGACCACGGGCGTGCCTGCGTAGCCGTCGCAGGCACGCAGCAACTCGGCCAGGCGTTCGGGCTTCACGATGGCCGGGAAGTGCTGCGCCTGGGGCTTGCGCAGCAGGCCCTTCAGGTCGCGGGCCGGGTCACTGGCCGCCAGGCCGGCGCCCACCGCGAAGCGGAACACCTGCGAACAGGTTTCGTGCGCCCGGTGCGCGGTTTCGATAACGCCCCGCGCTTCGATCTTGCGCAGCACGTTCAGCAGCTCAGGCGCCGTGATCTCGGCAATGGGCCGCCGGCCGACATACGGGAACACATCAGCCACCAGGCGGGCCAGCACTTTGTCGGCGTAGCTGTCGGACCACTCGCTGCGCCGGGTTTCGTGCCACTCTCGTGCCACCGCCTCGAAGCTGTCGGCCGCTGGCAGGCCGGCATCTGCCAAGCGGTCGGCCTCGCGTCGCTGCTCGGCTTGGGCTTTGCCCGCTTTGCGGGCGTCGCTGGGGTCCGTGCCTTCGCTGATCAGCTTGCGCGCTTCCGCCGCCTTGCGCCGGGCCAGGGCCAGGCCGGTGTCCGGGTAGGTGCCCAGGCTAAGGGTCTTGCGCGCGCCGGCCATTGCGTAGTCCAGGCGCCAGCCGTGTGACCCGCCCTTCACGAACAGCAGCAGATACAGGCCGTCGCCGTCATTCAGGCGCTTGCGGGACATCGCCCGGCTTGATGGCCTTGATAGTGGCGTCACCGGGGATCAGGTCGCGTGCCATTGCAGTAAGTTTCAGACTTCAGGGCCCTCAGTCTGGGTTACTGTAGAAGTTACTGCAACTCGGGGCGGATGCCGGCGGAAGTTACTGGAACGCGTCGGACAACAAAAAAGCCCTAGATCGTTGATTCTCTAGGGCTTTTGGGACATCGCTGGACGATGTTGGAAGTCTGTTTGGTGGCCTGGGGCGGAATCGAACCACCGACACGCGGATTTTCAATCCGCTGCTCTACCAACTGAGCTACCAGGCCGCTCTCGTGAAGCTACGCAACCGAGCCGGTGATTATAGACAGCGCGGCGAC
>JAYSYB010000089.1:0-2269 GCA_043716775.1 Rubrivivax sp. | reverse complement strand
TGGTGGTGGCCGACTGCGCCCGTTCGCGATTCCGCCTGGGTCGGGTTCCTGTACGTGTCGCTGTTCTCGATGTGGCTTGGCTTCTTCGCCTGGTACCGCGGCCTGGCCTTGGGCGGTGTGGTCCGGGTGAGCCAGGTGCAACTGCTGCAGCCCTTTCTGGCGCTGCTGTTCGCGGTGCCGGTGCTGGGTGAAAAACTCGACGCGCTGACCGTGGTGTTTTCGCTGGCCGTGATTGCGGTGGTGTTCATCGGCAAGCGCATGCCGGTGGCGCAGACCTCGAAAGTTGCCTGATGCGAACGCTTGGCGTCCGTGGCCGGATGCTTGCCCCTGAAGGAACGATGCGATGACTTTGCGCACAACCCCGCCCCTGCACTGGCAGATGGCCCGCCGCGCAGAACGGCTGAACCCGTCCACCATCCGCGAGATCCTGAAGATCACGGAGCGCCCCGGCATCATCAGCCTGGCCGGTGGCCTGCCTTCTGCCGACACCTTCCCGGTGCAGGCCATGCGCGACGCCACCACTGCCGTGCTGCGCGACACCCCCCGTGAAGCACTGCAGTACGCGGCCAGCGAAGGCTTCCCGCCGCTGCGCGAATGGGTCGCTGCAGAACTGTGCGGCCAGGGCCTGGCGGTAGACGCCGAGCAGGTCATCATCACCACTGGTTCGCAGCAGGGGCTGGACCTGGTGGGCAAGGTGTTGATCGACCCCGGCAGCACCGTCGCCGTGGAGTCGCCCACTTATCTGGGCGCGCTGCAGGCCTTTGCGCCGTATGAGCCCGAGTTCGCCGCCATCGAAGGCGACGACGACGGCCCGCTGCCCGAAGCGCTGGACGCCGCGTGCATGGCAGGTTCCGGCGCGCGTTTCATCTACCTGCTGCCCAATTACCAGAACCCCACGGGCCGCTGCGTGCCCGCTGCACGCCGCCTGGCGCTGGTGGCCAAGGCGCGCGAACTGGGCCTGCCGATCGTCGAAGACAACCCGTACGGCGACCTCTGGTTTGACGAACCGCCACCACCACCGTTGTCGGCCGCCGCCGGTGACGGTGCGATCTACCTCGGCTCGTTTTCCAAGGTGCTGGCCCCGGGCCTGCGCCTGGGTTACGTGGTGGCACCGAAGCCGCTGTACCCCAAACTGCTGCAAGCCAAGCAGGCGGCCGACCTGCACACACCCGGCTTCAACCAGCGCGTGGTGTTCGAGGTCATCAAGAACGGTTTCCTGCGCGAGCACGTGCCCACCATCCGCGCACGCTACAAGGCGCAGCGCGATGCGATGCGGGCTGCGCTGGAACAGTTCATGCCGCCGGGCTGCCACTGGAATGCACCGGTCGGCGGCATGTTCTTCTGGATCGAATGCCCCGCGCACATCGACACCACGGCGCTGCTGCCCAAGGCCGTGGAGGCCGGCGTGGCCTACGTGCCCGGCAGCACCTTCTACCCACACGGCGGCCATGCGCACACGCTGCGCCTGAGCTTCGTGACGGTGCCGCCCGAACGCATCGCGCAGGGCGTGGCGGCACTGGCCAACGTGCTGGCCGCTGCTTGAATCCGGAGACAACAGATGCCACGCCGCTTCCACCAACTCGACGTCTTCAGCGCCGTGCCGCTGAAGGGCAACCCGCTCGCCGTCGTGCACGGCGCGCAAGGCCTGAGCGACGACACGATGGCCGCCTTCGCGCGCTGGACGAACCTGTCGGAAACCACCTTCCTGCTGCCGCCGTTGGACGCTGCCGCCGACTACCGCTTGCGCATCTTCACACCTGGTGGCGAGCTGCCCTTTGCGGGCCATCCCACGCTGGGCAGCTGCCACGCCTGGCTGGCGGCGGGCGGTGTGCCAAAGAGCCCCGGCGTCGTGGTGCAGGAGTGTGGCGTGGGCCGGGTGCGCATCCGCCGCAGCGGCCACAGCGAAGGTCGTCTCGCCTTCGCCGCACCGCCGCTGCGGCGCAGCGGGCCGCTGGAACCCGAACTGCTAACCCGCATCATCAGCGGCCTGGGTGTGAACGCCAGCGATGTGCTGCATCACCAGTGGGCCGACAACGGCCCAGGGTGGAGCGCGCTGATGCTGAAGAGCGCAGCGCAGGTGTTGGCCGTCCAGCCCATCTGGTCCGTGCTGGGCGATGTGAAGCTGGGTCTCGTCGGCGCGCAGCCGGCCGGCCACGACACGCAGTTTGAAGTGCGCGCCTTCGTGCCGGGCCCGCCCGCCTACGAAGACCCGGTCACCGGCAGCCTGAACGCAGGGCTCGCACAATGGCTCATCGGCGCCGGTCTGGCA
>JAYSYB010000088.1:0-2300 GCA_043716775.1 Rubrivivax sp. | reverse complement strand
CCTCCACCACCTCCAACGCCAGCAAGCTGGCCGAGAAGGTGCTCGACAGCACCATCAACATCCCGCCCCTCATTTATCAAAACCAAGGCGGCGTCGTCGGCATCTACGTCGCCCGCGATGTGGATTTTTCATCGGTCTACGAGCTAAAGCCGACGGCTCGCAGCCCAGCGCCAACCGCACCGCGCGAGGTGCAGCAATGAACGCGCCGCCGGAAGTGATGGCGCAGCAACTGCTGTCCTTCTTCACTCAAGTCGACGCGAACTGGCAAGGCGACGCCACCTCGGTTATCGAATTCCTGCGCCCGCTGCGCGAACAACTTGATGCCCCCGGTGTGCTGGAAGTCTGCGTCAACCGCCCCGGCGAACTGCTGGTCGAAACCGTGCAGGGTTGGAAGCAGGTGGCCGCACCCGAGATGACGCAGGAACGCTGCCTGTCCCTGGCCACTGCCGTGGCGACCTACTGCGATCAGCAAATCAACCAGGAACACCCCTTGCTGTCGGCCACGCTGCCCAGCGGCGAACGCATTCAATTCGCCATCCCACCCGCCGTCACACGCGGCACGGTGTCGATCACCGTGCGCAAGCCGTCCCACCTCATCAAGTGCCTGGACGACTTTGAGGAGGAAGGCCTGTTCCAACGCACCGCCACCGTCACCCGAACGCCGTCCAGCGAGTTGCTGCCCTTTGAGCAGGAGTTAGTGAGGCTCAACGACGCGGGACGCTACGCCGACTTCCTGCGCTTGGCGGTGCGCCAGCACCAGACCATCGTCGTCAGCGGCAAGACCGGTTCCGGCAAGACCACCTTCATGAAAGGCTTGGTCGAAGAAGTCGCCAAACACGAGCGCCTCGTCACCATCCAAGACACCGCCGAGCTGACCTTGCCCAACCACCCGAATGTGGTGCATTTGTTCTACAGCAAAGACGCCCAAGGCACGGCCCGCGTCACGGCCAAGTCGCTGTTGGAGGCCTGCCTGCGCATGAAGCCCGACCGCATCTTCCTGGCCGAGGTGCGCGGTGACGAGTGCTTTTACTTCGTGCGCTTGGCCGCCTCCGGCCACCCCGGCAGCATCACCAGCGTGCACGCCGGAAGCTGTGCCCTGGCCTTCGAGCAAATGGCGCTGATGATTCGCGAAAGCGGTGCCGGGGGCGGCCTGCGCATGAACGAGATCAAGTGGCTGCTCAATGTGGTGGTGGACGTGATCGTGCAATTCGACCGCGACGAGCGCGGGCGCTTCATTTCTGAGGTGTTCTACGAACCACGTCGCCAAAGACTAGGGCGCTGGGACGAAGCCGGGCCGGTGGCGGGATGAACACCGTGTCGTCAACATCGTCGTCAGTACCCGTGTCCGCGCCTGCGTCGAACAACGCTTCAGCGCCAAGATTCAACTGGCGACCATCGCGCAAACTGGTGGCAACCGTCTTCGCCCTGCTGGCATTCGTCGCCTTGTGCTGCGCTGCGCTCTACCTGTCGGCCGTGCTGTTCTTGGTGTTGAACAAAGCCGATCCGCGCCAAGCTCGATTCAACAGCATCACGCACTACTGGGTCTGGTATGCCGACGATGCGATGCTGCGCAAGAAGCTCGTCACGTCCATCGCGATATCAGCAGTGGGGTTGTTGGTGGTGCTGCCAGGTGCACTGTTCGCAGCCGTAAAACCCAAACGTCCTTTGCATGGCGATGCACGGTTTGCAAGCCTTGCTGAAGTGGCACGTGCCGGTTTGTTGGGTCACTCGAATGCGCGAGGCCCAAGCATCCTGGTAGGGCGTTTGCCGTCGCGCTTCCCGTGGAGTTTCAACCCTCAATTCCTGTCCCTGCCCAGCCAACTCTCGGTGATGCTGTCGGCCCCCACGCGAAGCGGTAAGGGTGTGAGCGTGGTCATCCCCAACTTGCTGAACTGGCCCGACTCGTTGGTGGCGCTGGACATCAAAGGCGAGAACTACGCCATCACTGCTGGCTACCGTGCCGAATGCGGGCAGGCGGTCTACGCCTTCTCGCCGTTTGACGCCTCTGCCTGCAGCCACCGATGGAACCCGCTCAGCACGGTGCGCACCAACCCGCTGCACCGCGTCGGTGACTTGCTGACCATCGGCCAGGTCTTCTTCCCCAACGACGGCAGCGGCACCTCGTCGGAAGCGTTCTTCAATGACCAAGCTCGCAATCTGTTCCTGGGCCTAGGGCTGCTGTTGCTGGAGACGCCAGACCTGCCACGCACCCTGGGTGAACTGCTTCGTCAGTCCTCAGGGCGCGGCCAAACGCTGAAGGCCCATCTCACCGGCTTGATCGCGCAACGCAAAACAGGCGG
>JAYSYB010000087.1:0-2311 GCA_043716775.1 Rubrivivax sp. | reverse complement strand
CCATGCTGGACAGGTCGCGCTTGATCACGCTGGACAGCGTGGCCATGCCGAAGAAGATGCCACCGGTGCCGGCGAAGGCCAACATGATTAGATCGCTGCCATTTTTCAACCCCAGAATGGCGCCCAACAGCCGCGCCAGCATCAGGCCCATGAAGAAGGTGAAGGCCAGCAGAATCGGTACGCCGGCTGCAGAATTCTTGAATTTCTCAATGGCAAACATGAAGCCGAAGGCACCAACCAGGAAGACGATGATCCCGATGCCGCCCGTCATCGACCGCATGATGCCGGTCTGCACCCCAATCCAGGCGCCCAGCACAGTGGGCACCATCGACAGTGCCAGCAGCCAGTAGGTGTTGCGCAACACGCGGTTGCGGTCGGCCAGCGCACCGTCTCCGGCAAGGCCAGGGTAGTTCTGCACGCTCTCGGTCATGACATCTCCAGGATTGCTTGATCGGCCATTTCGACCGCATGCGGATTCTAGGCCGGGCTGGTCCGGCCGGAATGCCCTTACCGGAGCCGGCACTTTGGCTCAAACCCTTGGTATCGTCGCGAACATGAACACGCAACAAGTCCTGAGCCATGACGACGTCCGCCGCATGGCCGCTGCGGCCGAGGTCGAAGCCAACCAGAACAACTGGGCGGTGACGCTGGCTATCGTTGACAGCGGTGGCCACCTGCTGTGGCTGCAGCGACTGGACGGCGCGGCGCCGATCTCCGCCGAGATCGCCCCCGCCAAGGCGCGCACTGCTGCCGTGGGCCGGCGCGAAAGCAAGGTCTATGAAGACATCATCAACCAGGGCCGGGTGTCCTTCCTGAGTGCGCCGACACTGCAGGGCATGCTGGAAGGTGGCGTGCCCATCATGGTGGAAGGGCAGTGCCTGGGCGCCATCGGTGTCAGCGGCGTCAAATCCACCGAAGACGCGCAGATCGCGCGCGCCGGGATCGCGGCTCTGAAGGGCTGACGCGGCCCGCTCGACGCAAGCGCGCGATCTGCGGGCGGCTATACTTCGAAGGCTTACCCGCCCCCACCCAGCGCTCCCGAAAACCCGTTGCCGCCCCGGCCGCGGTTTCCACTTGGTTCTGCTCCATCCAGGCTCTTTTCCAGGGCCTTTTTGTGAAGCAGCGCGGAGCGCGAGCACCTGGAGCTTTGCACTTGCTGCCCGTCCTGCCCCCCGCGCTACTTGTCCTTGCAGACGGCACCACCTTCATCGGGTGTTGCATCGGTGCCCCCGGCTACACGGTAGGCGAAGTGGTGTTCAACACCGCGCTCACCGGCTACCAGGAAATCCTCACCGACCCCAGCTACTGCCGCCAGCTGGTGACGCTGACCGTGCCGCACATCGGCAATGTTGGCGTTAATGAAGAAGACGTCGAATCGACGCGCGTCCATGCCGCCGGTTTGATCATCAAGGACCTGTCGCTGCGCGTGTCCAACTTTCGCGCCACGATGAGCCTGCCGCAGTATTTGGCACGTGAAGGCACGGTCGCCATCGCCGACATCGACACCCGGCGTCTGACTCGGGTGCTGCGCAGCGGGGGCGCGCAGAATGGCTGCATCGTGGGCTTCGAGCCGGGCACCGTGATAGGGCCGTCGCAGGTCCAAGAAGCCCTGGCCATGGCCAGGGCCGCACCGTCGATGGCGGGGCTGGACCTGGCCAGGGTCGTCAGCGTGACGGCGCCCTACGAATGGACTGAGACAGAGTGGATGCTCGATCAGGGTTGCGCCACGGTGACGCTGCCCAAGTGGCACGTGGTGGCTTACGACTTTGGCGTCAAGCGCAACATCCTGCGCATGCTGGCCTCGCGCGGCTGCCGCGTCACGGTGGTGCCGGCGCAGACGTCCGCCGCTGAGGTGCTGAAGCTGCGCCCCGATGGCATCTTCCTCAGCAACGGCCCGGGTGACCCCGAACCGTGCGACTACGCCATTGACGCCACGCGTGAGTTGATCGCCACCGGCACGCCCATCTTCGGCATCTGCCTCGGGCATCAAATCTTGGCACTGGCCTCGGGGGCCAAGACTTTCAAGATGAAATTCGGCCACCACGGTGCCAACCACCCGGTGAAAGACCTGGACACCGGCCGCGTCAGCATCACAAGCCAGAACCACGGCTTCGCGGTGGATGAGAAGTCGTTGCCGTCCAACCTGCGCCCCACCCACATCAGCCTCTTCGACGGCACGGTGCAAGGCATGGCCCGGACCGACAAACCTGCCTTCTGCTTCCAGGGCCACCCCGAAGCCAGCCCCGGCCCGCACGACATTGGCACCCTGTTTGATCGTTTCGTGACGCTGATGGAGAAGAACTGAGATGCC
>JAYSYB010000086.1:0-2311 GCA_043716775.1 Rubrivivax sp. | reverse complement strand
GGCGGCGGCGGGGCCCGCCGGCGACAGCACCGATTGAAGTTGCGGCAGCGCCGGCGCCGTCAGGGCATTCACTCCAGACCTCGCAGATAAGCCGCCATATCGCGGGCGTCCGCCAGCGATACGCCCATGCTGGGCATGGCGGTGTCGGGCACCAGCGCCGAAGGTGCCACGAGCCAGCGGGCCAGGGCGTCCGGGCGGTTGGGAATATGGCCGGCAATGTAGCTGCGTTTGCCGAAAGCCCGCAGCGACGGCCCCTGGCTTCCCCGCGCCGCCTCGACGCCGGGAATGGCATGGCAGCTGCCGCACTGGTACTGCGCCAGCAGGCGCTGGCCGCGCCGGGGATCGGCTGCCGGGTGGTTCCCGGCGGGCGAACTGTCGGCTGACGGCCCGGCATCGCAGCCTGCACAGCCCAGGCTGATCAGCAGCCCCATCATCACCACGCGACCCGCTGCGGATTGCGGCGCCGGGCGTTTTGGGCGGCAAGCAGGAAGCGGGAAAGAAGTGGCCATCCTCCGATTCTTGTGTACGCCTGCGCGATTGCATGTCAGCAAATACCGCCACCTGCAGGCACAGTCCGGAGCGGGCGTCAAAATAAAAGTCGTCATGAAACCGTTACTTGTCCTGCTCCTCGCCGCTGCTGCGCTGGCAGCGCTGCTGGCGGGCGCGGGCGCGATGCTGGTTTACGGGGGGCTCTACAACGTCGCGGCGACCGCACAACATTCCCAGCCGGTGTATTCGCTGCTGGAAACCGCCCTGAAGCATTCGGTCCGCCTGCGGGCCCGCGACATTGAAACGCCGGACCTCGACGACCCTGACCGTATTTCGCGCGGCGCGGCCCTGTTTCACGGCAAATGCGTGCAGTGCCATGGCGCGCCGGCTGTGCCGCAGGACGACATCGGCAAAAGCATGCAGCCTTTGCCGGGGCCGCTGGTGGATGCCATGCAGCGCTGGCGCCCGCGCGAAATCTACTGGATCACCCGCCACGGCATCAAGATGAGCGGCATGCCGGCCTGGGAGTTCAGGCTCGACGATGCGCAATTGTGGGACGTGGTCGCGTTTGTCCGGCGCCTGCCCGAACTGACGCCGCAGGCTTATGCCAGCGCGGTTCAAAACGCACCGCTGCCGGCCGGGCTGGCGGAAAAACCAGGCGCGGGGCAAAAACCCGGGCTAGCTGCCGGCCGGTCTGTGGTCCAGGCGACTGCCAGCCCGAACGGATCGGGCTCCGCAGAGCGCGGTCGCCTGGCGCTGACCCAATATGCCTGCAGCGCCTGCCATGCCATTCCGGGCATCACCGGCTCATCGCCGAATGTCGGGCCGCCGCTTCAGGGACTGGCCAGCCGCCGCCTGATTGCCGGAAAGCTGCTCAACACGCCGGACAACCTGGTGATCTGGCTGCGCCACCCCCAGGCCGTCAAGCCGCTGACCGCCATGCCGGACATGGGCGTGACCGAGGCCGATGCGCGGGACATGGCGGCTTATCTGGCCACCTTGCATTAGCAAAAGCCGGTGCGCAAACGGCAACAACGCTATTAAAAACAAAGCTGCCTGCGCCCGTCCATCATGCGGAAAAAGCCTTTTTCATCATGGAACAGGCCGCTGTGCGGCCGACGCGCCCGGAGGGCAGAGGGAACGAGCGCTGCAAGGCGGCCGCCGGGCCCCCTAGCGGGCGGGCGGCCCGGCAACTCGCCAGACCGCATTGCCGACATCGTCCGCCACCAGCAGTGCGCCGCGCTTGTCCATCGCAACGCCGACCGGACGGCCATTGGCCTTGCCATCGGCGCTCAAAAAGCCTGTCAGCACGTCGACCGGCAGCCCTGATGGCTGGCCGTTGGCAAAGGGCACAAATACCACCTTATAGCCACTGAGCGGCTTGCGGTTCCAGGAGCCATGCTCGCCGACGAACACGCCGCTGGCCAGGGCCGGCGGCAAGGCCTTGCCTTCGGAAAAAGCCATGCCCAGCGGCGCCACATGGGAGCCCAGCGCATAGTCCGGGGCAATGGCTTTGGCTACCAGATCGGGCCGGGGCGGCTTGGCGCGGACATCCACGTTCTGTCCGTAATAGCTGTAGGGCCAGCCGTAAAACGCGCCGTCTTTCACCGACGTGAGGTAATCGGGCACCAGGTCGCTGCCGATTTCGTCGCGCTCGTTCACCACCGTCCAAAGGGCGCCAGTGTCAGGCGCCCAGCCCATGCCGTTCGGGTTGCGCAGGCCACTTGCAAATACCCGGTAGGTGCCGCTTTTCGGGTCTACTTCCCAGATCGCGGCGCGGCCTTCCTCGGCCTTCATGCCGTTTTCCGCCACGTTGCTGTTG
>JAYSYB010000085.1:0-2323 GCA_043716775.1 Rubrivivax sp. | reverse complement strand
TGGGCAGCCGGGTGAGCACGTCCTTGAGGTACGCCCAAGGCTCGTGCCCGTTGAGCTTGGCCGACTGCAGCAGGCTCATCACCACCGCGGCCCGCTCGCCCGCCAGCTGGCTGCCGATGAACAACCAATTGCGCCGCCCCAGGGCCCAAGGCCGAATCCGGTTCTCGACGTGGTTGTTGTCGATCGGCACATCGCCGTCCAGCAGGTAGCGCCCCAGACCCACCCAGTGGTTCAAGCTGTAGTCGATGGCCTTGGCGATGGCGCTGCCCTCAGGCACGCGGGTGCGCTCGAGTTGGAGCCACACATGCATCTCATCCCACAGCGGCTGGGACCGTTCTTGCCGCATCTGCAGCCGCTGGTCGGCAGTCAACGCCTTCGCGTCGGCCTCGATCCTGTACAGCCAGGCGATGCGCTGGATGGCTTGGCCGGCCACGACACTGGCGTTGGCCTTGAAGAGTTCGTCGAACTTCCTCCTCGCGTGGGCCAGGCAATACGCGGTGCTGCGCCCGTCCAGCGACAGCGCGGCGGCGTAGCCGCTGTACGCATCGACCACCAGCGTGCCCGTCCACCCCTTCAGGAACGCGCACGGGTACTGGCCGCCGCGCCCAGCGCAGAAGTCGAACACCACGCCCGGCTCGGACTCGAAGGCGCCTCGCGCGTAGGCCCACATGTAGGCCTTCTTCGTCTTGCCCCCGCCGGGGTCGAGCAGACCGATCGGCGTCTCGTCGGCGTGGACGACGCGCGAGCCGAGCACGAAGGCTCGGTGCGCGTCATACAGCGGCATCAATTGCGCCCCCGTCCGTCCACCCCAGGCGGCCAGCGTCGAGCGCGGCGTGCGCACCCCGGAGCGTGCGTTGATCTGCTCCTGCCGATAGTAGGGAATGTGATCGACGAAGCGGCTAACGGCCGTGTGGGCCTGCAGGCCGGGCGTTGGCAGCGCGTTGTCGAAGACCTGAGGCGCGGCCGGCTCCTGCACGAGCAGCTGGCAGCACCGGCAAGCCCACTTGCCGCGGATCTGGCGCTGCACGAAGAACTGCGCCGGCACGATGTCCAGCCGCTCGCTGACGTCCTCGCCCACGCGCACCATCGGCTGGCCACACTCTGGCGTCGGACAGTTCGTGTCTTCGGGCTCCACGCGCTGGTCCACGCGCGGCAGGTGCGCCGGCAGGGCCTCGCGCTTGGGTTGGCCGCGTGTCTGCTGGTCTGGTGCGGTGCTGTTTTTGGCGGCGGGCTGCAGTGCGGCGAGCTGGGCCTCCAGGTCGGCCTGGTCGGCGGCACAGGTCTCGTCGAACAGCGCGCGCTGCTCGGCGTTCATGGCCTCGGTCCTGGCACCGAACTTCCAGGCCTTGAGGCGGGCAAGCTGGAACGTGATGCTCTCGATCTTGGCGTCGCGCCACTTGATGGCCTGGGCCTGCGAGTCGATGCGCTTGCTCTGCTCGCCGATGTGCGCCAGCATTTGCTCGGCCACGGCAGCCAAGGCGTCAAGGCTCAGACCGTGCAGGTCTTGGGCTTTGAAGTGCTGCATATCAAGCATATGCAGAGTGTGCCCAACGTCCATCGATGAGGCCATTCGGAGATGCGCCAATTGCACCGCGCGGACCGCGCGATGTCGATTGACGGCAAGGACCTCATCGTCAGGATTACATGCGCGTGATGACCTGCATTTGCGTCAACCGCTGCCACGGCAGGCCCAGCACCAGGGCGTCGAACTGCTGCTGCGTCAAGGTCATCGGCGCTGATACCGCAAGACCGTCGACGCCTACCTCACGCGGCCATGCGAAGCGCCCGGCGTTCAGTCGTCGCGCCGCGCACCACACGCCGAAGCCATCGTGCACGAGCAGCTTGATGCGGGTGGCGCGCGCGTTGGCGAACAGATAGCCGTGGTGTGCCTGGGCCTGGCCGAACACCTGCACGACGCTGGCCAGCAGTCGTTCGGTGCCGGCGCGCATGTCCATGGGCTCGACCGCAAGCCACAGCGCGTCGATGCGGATCACCGCAGCAACTCGCGCATCCAGGCCGCACAGTCCGCTGCCGCCGAGATCGGCCAGGTGATCTTCATGGCGGCCGCGCCGCGAAGCAGCTCGATCTGGATGTCGACGGGCGCTGGCGGCGACGTTGTTTGCGCCATGGACACCGGCAAGAATTGCGGCACGCTCGCGGCCATCTTGGCGGGCGAGGTCGTGCGACTTGGTGGCGACATGGCGGCGCCTGCGCGCTCGCGTGCGAACTTGCGCCAACCGTGCACGATGTTCGCGTTCACGCCATGCGACATCGCCACCTTGGCTACAGATGCCCCAGGCGCCGCGCACTGCTCCAGCACCAA
>JAYSYB010000084.1:0-7196 GCA_043716775.1 Rubrivivax sp. | reverse complement strand
CCAACCTGGCGGCTCCGGTGGCCGTGCACGTCGGCGTCGAAAGTGGCGCCCGCCGGCAGGGTGTCGGCTGAATAGAAATGCTGACCCGGGCCGAAGATGCGCGTCATGCCGCCCTGCAGGCCGATCTCCATCTGACCGCCCAGCACAAAGAGCCATTGCGGGTTGTCGGTGCAGTGGAATGCGCTGCGAAATCCCACCGGGCTGATGCGCAGTTGCAACCCCGCGCTGGGCATCAGCGCCGACAGCCGCGCAGCGGGTTTGCCATCATTCAGCGGCACGACTTCTTCAACAAAACGCGCGCGGCCGTCGGGGCCGGTTTCCAGGATGATTTTGGTGAAGTGCATGGGCCCTACAAGGTTGCAGTGACGCCGCCATCCACGTAGAGGATGTGGCCGTTGACGAAAGTGGATGCATCGCAGGCCAGGAAGACGGCCGCACCGGCCAGTTCTTCCACATTGCCCCAGCGCTTGGCGGGTGTGCGATTGAGCAGCCAGGTGTTGAACGCCGGGTCGGCCACCAGGGGCGCGGTGAGCTCGGTCTTGAAGTAACCCGGCCCGAGGCCGTTGACGTTGATGCCGTGCGGCGCCAGGTCAATGGCCATGCCCTTGGTCAGCATCTTCACCGCGCCCTTGCTGGCGGCGTAGGCAGCCGTGCCCGGGCGGCCCAGTTCGCTCTGCACCGAACAGGTGTTGATGATGCGGCCACGGCCGCGCGACACCATGCGTCGCGCGACGATCTGGCCGACCACGAAGATGCTGTCCACATTGGTGTGCAGGATGGTCTGCCAGTCGGCAGCGGGCATCTCGTGAAACGGCGCGCGCCGCGTCAAGCCGGCGTTGTTGATCAGGATGTCGATGGCGCCGATGCCGCTCTCGATCTCGGCGACGGTTGCTTCCACGGCAGCCGCGTCGCACACGTCGAAGGCGCGTGCATGCACGGTCAGGCCTTCGGCCTGCAATTGCAGCTGTGCGGCGGTCAGGCGCGCGGCGTCACGGCCGTTCAATACCACCGTGGCACCGGCCTGGCCGAGTCCGCGCGCCAGTGCCAGGCCGATGCCGGCGGACGAACCGGTGACGAGGGCCAGTCGGCCGTCCAAGCGGAATGTGGTGGCGTCGATCATGCGGAAATGTCTTCCAGTTGTTGGCACAGCGTTTCGACGATGCGTTCGGGCGTTTGCGTGATGCTCTGCACCAGCGCGCCTTCGTCGGCGGCCGGTGGTTCCAGCGTGTCGATCTGGCTTTGCAGCAGCGACGCCGGCATGTAATGCCCGGCCCGGTTTTGCAAGCGCTGGGCCAGCACGCTCTGTGGCCCTGTGAGGTGCACGAAGCTCAAGCCCGCTGCGCTGGCGCGCAGTTGGTCGCGGTAGCTGCGCTTGAGCGCTGAACAGGTCACCACCACACCGGTCGTTTCCGCTTGCACCAGCACGCGGGCCACGGCCTGCAGCCAACCGCGCCGGTCTTTGTCGGTCAAAGGCGAGCCGGCTGCCATGGCCGCGACATTGGCCGGCGGGTGCAGGCTGTCGCCTTCGACAAAGGGCAGGCGCAAGCGTGCGGCAAGCGCCTGCGCCACCGTGCTCTTGCCACAGCCACTGACGCCCATCACGACGATGCGTCTTGGCAGGTGCACAACCATGGCCCGGGTGCGGGTCAGCCCAGGCGCGCGCCGCTGGCGACGTCGAAGACGTGCGCCTTGTCGGCATCGAGCGCCAGGTACACGGTGTCGTCGGGCTGTGCCGTGGTGCGACCGTGCATGACGACGACGATGTTCTGGTCAGCCACCTGCACCAGCAATTCGGTTTCTGCGCCAGTGGGTTCCACCACCACCACCCGTGCCGGCACACCTTGCGACCCCAGCATCAGGTCGGTCGGGCGGATGCCGTAGTGCACCTGCTGGCCTTCTGTGCAGGTGCCAGGAAGCACCGGCCAGCGCGCGCCCAATGCGTCCACATGACCGCCACGCGCCGTGCCGAGAAAGACGTTCATCGACGGGCTGCCGATGAACTGCGCGACGAAGAGATTGCCCGGGCGGTCGAAGAGCTGCAGCGGCGTGCCGATCTGCTCGACGATGCCGTCGTGCATGACGACGATGCGGTCGGCCATCGTCATGGCTTCGATCTGGTCGTGTGTGACGTAGACGGTGGTGGTCTTCAGCCGCTGGTGCAGCGCCTTGATCTCGGCGCGCATGGCAACCCGCAGCTTGGCGTCCAGGTTGGACAGCGGTTCATCGAAGAGAAACACCTTCGGGTCACGCACGATGGCGCGCCCCATGGCCACGCGCTGGCGCTGGCCACCCGACAGTTCACGCGGAAAGCGGTCCAGCAGCAGGTCCAGATTCAGGATGCTGGACGCCTTGGCCACACGCTCTTCGGTGGTGCCCTTGTCCGCATTGCGCAAGCGCAGGCTGAAGCCCATGTTTTCGCGCACTGTCATGTGGGGGTACAGGGCATAACTCTGGAAGACCATGGCAATGTCACGGTCCTTGCTTTCAAGGTCATTGACCACCTTGCCGTCGATCAGGATCTCGCCGCCGCTGATGTCTTCCAGACCCGCCAGCATGCGCAACAGCGTGCTCTTGCCGCAGCCGCTGGGGCCGACAAGCACGACAAATTCGCCGTCGGCGATGTCGAACTCCAGGCCGTGCAGGACCTTGACCTTGCCGTAGGCCTTGTGGATTTGCTTGAAGGCGACGGATGCCATGGTTCTTGTCGGTTAGCTCTTCACGGCGCCAGCCGTGAGGCCCGACACCATGTAGCGCTTGAAGGCGTAGTAGATGGCTGCCGGTGGCAGCGCGTAGATGACGCCGGTAGCCATCAGCAGCTCCCAGGGCGAATCGTCGGCGCCCAGGAAGTTGCCGAGCGCCACCGCCAGCGTGAGGTCGGTTTCCTTGCTCAACAGCAAGAAGCCGTAGAGGTATTCGTTCCAGGCCAGCAGCAGCGAATAGGTGCCCACCGCCACCAGGCTCGGAACCATCAGCGGCACGTACACCAGGCGGAACAGCTGCAGCGGCGTGGCGCCGTCCATGCGAGCGGCTTCGTCCAGCTCCCAGGGCAGCTTGTCGCTGGCCTGCTTGAGCACCCAGATGCAGTACGGCGACGCGATCGTCACCATCGCCAGCACGAGGCTCCAGCGGTTGTTGAGCAGGCCGTAGTTGGCCATGGTCTTATACATCGGCACGGCCAGGAAGGCCGCCGGGATGAAGTAGGTGAAGAGCGCCAGGTTCATCACCGCGCGCCCGCCGCGCACTTTCAGGCGGCTGATGGCAAAGGCCGCGCAGGTGGCAATGAAGAGTGTGATCAGACCCACCGCCACGGCGATCATCAGTGAATTGCCAAGCTGGACCCAGAAATGCTCGAGGTAGAGGTGCTTCTGTTCGAACACGATGCGGAAGTTATCGAGCGTCGGGCTCTTCGGCCACAGGCGGCCCGAGGTGGCCGAGTCGCGCGGCGAAATCGCGAACAGCACCATGTGATAAATCGGAATCAGCGTCCACAGCAGCACCGGGATGCCGATCAGCAGCAGCTGCGCTTCGTTGATGAGGGCCTTGCGTTTCATGGTGTTTCTTGCGGCCTCATTTGCCCAGCCGCTTCATCATCACGAACACCAGCGGCAGCACGAAGGGCAAAGCCACCACGATTGACGCCATCGCCAGCGCCACCTGATCCAGCCGCAGGTAGCGAATTCCAAGCGTGGCCAGCACGTGCGTCAGGTCGGCCGGGCCTCCACCCGTGAGCAGGTAGACGCTGTTGAAGTCACCCAGCGTCCAGATCAGCGACAGGATCAGCGAAGTGAAGTACAGGCCCTTCATCGACGGCCAGGTGATGAAGCGAAATTTCTGCCAGCGCGAGGCACCGTCCACGCTGGCGGCTTCGTACTGCTCGGTCGGGATGGCCAAACGCCCGGCCAGCAGAATCAGCGTCCAGAACGGCAGGCTCTTCCAAATGTGCATGAGCATCGAAAAACTCAGCGCCAGCGTCGGGTCATTCAGCCAGTTGGGGCCGTCCAGGCCCGTCAGGCGGAAGTAGGTGGTGTTGATCACGCCCCACTCGGGGTTGAGCATGAAACGCACCGAAAGAATCGTCGGGATCGACGGCACCGCCCACGGCAGGATGAACAGCACCGACAGGATCTTGATCCACCAGCGCGTGTGCACGAAGAAACCCGACAGCGCCAGCGCCAGCATCATCTTCAGGTTGACCGCCACCAGCAGGAACACCACTGTGTTTATGGCAGTGCGGAAGAACACCGGGTCGTCGGCCAGCGCTGCGTAACTGGCTGGGTCGCGCGCCAGCCACAAGCCGTAGCACACCGGGTAGAGCACAAACACCACAAACACCAGCAGGTACGGCAGCACCAGCATGCGGCCCCAGAACTCAAATTGAGTCAGCGCCTTGGCAAGCTTTTTCGCAGGGGGGGTCGCGAGTGTGGCGGTGTTCATGTACAGCCGTCGAGATGCCCCGGATGCACCAAGCGGGCGCTGCGGAACCGGCTATGCCGGGCCGCTGGGGCCGCCCCCCTGGGGGGGAAGCGCCGAAGGCGCTCCGGGGGGGGTCTCAATTCGCCACAGCCTTGATGCGCGCGATCATCTCGTCCACCGCCTGCGGCACCGGCACCTTTTCGTTCAGCACCCGGTTCATGGCCTTGGCCCAGACGTTTTCGTTGTTCAGCACCGTGAACTTGTAGTTCTTGGTGAATTCGAACGACGTGGTGCCAGCCATGAACTGGTTGTAGACCACCGTGCGGTGCGGGTCGCTTTTCCAGAACGGGCTTTGCTGCGCGGCCTTGGTGACCGGGAACCAGCGGCCTTGCGAGCCTTCAACATACGGCGTCAAGTTGGCCTCGTCGAGCATGAAGGAGACAAACTGCTTGGCCGCCACCTTGTTCTTGCTTTCCTTGAAGATCACGCCCACCTTCACCGCAGCGCGGTAGGTCATCTTGCTGCCGTCGGGCTTGTTCGGAAAGCCTGCGGTGGCGATGAGTTCGGTGTAGTTCTTCTTGGCCGTGGCGCGTTGCGCTTCGGTCAGCGTGGCGTTGTTGCTGTCGTCCAGCCACTTGGCCGCGATGGAGATGGTGGCGTTGTGCGTAAGCACGATCGTCTTGTTGTGGAAAGCGACGTTGTTGTCCGGGTCTTTCCAGCTGGTGGACGAAGGCGGCGTGCAACCCTTGCCATAGACGGCCGTGTAGTCGGTGACGACGTTGATCAGCGCGTCGCGCACCTTTGGGTCGTCGACGAGCAGCTTGCCAGAATCGCTGACGAGCTTGACGTTGTAGGCGTCCATGAAGGTCAGGAAGGAGAAGAACGAGTCGCTCGAATCCACACCCATCGGGAAGCCGGTGCCGAAGGCGCGGTTGCCGGTCTTCTGGCGGTAACCCGTCTGCACCTTTTCGCACCAGAAGTTCCAGTAGCCCTTCCAGTCCTTCGGGATGTCGCTTTCCTTGAAACCTGCGTCAGTCAGCATGTCCTTCCAGTACTGGATGTGCATGGTCTGCTGTTTGATCGGGAAGGCGTAATACGCCCGGCTCTGTGTGGTGTTGTTGTAGAGGAAGGTGGTGGACAGCGCCTGCGGCTCGAACTTGGCACGCAGCGGGTCGATGATGCTGCTCAGGTCTTCAAGCTTGCCTTCATAGGCCCACTTGGCGGCAACCTGAAAGTCGTAGACGTCGGCATACGACACATCGGGCGGCGAGCCGGCGTCCATCGCGGCGACGGACTTCGGAATGGATTCCTGCGGCGCGTACAGGCTCAGGTCGATCTTGATCTTCGGGTACTTGGCTTCGAACTTCTTGATGGCGGCAAAGAGCGCGTCGTCTTCGCCCTTGTAGTAACCCTTGGCCCACCACACGGTGAGCTTGTCCTGGGCCATGGCCGGTGCTGCCGTCCACAGACCTGCAGCGACAAGGGCGCAGGCCAAACCGATCTTCTTGAATTGCATGGGTCGTCTCCTAGCGGGTCTTGGGTGGGGGTGCTCTTCGAAGCGCGGGCACCTTGCGGGTAATCGTATGATGATTGCCTGCATCTTGGCTGCGGGCTTACCCGGTGCCAAAGACCGGTCAGCCCTTCACTGGCATTCGGGCACCGGTGTCAACACCGGCTGGCCGGCAAAGTGCGCCGCCAGGTTGTTGAAGGCCAGGTCGGCCATGGCCTGGCGCGTGGCCTGCGTGCCGCTGCCGATGTGCGGCGTGAGCACCACCTTGTGCAGCGCCAGCAGGCGGTCTGGAACGCGGGGTTCATCTGCAAACACATCCAGGCCGGCGCCGGCTATTGCGCCGCTTTCAAGCGCATCGATCAGCGCCGATTCATCCACCACCGACCCGCGCGCCACATTGACCAGAAAGCCCTTGGGGCCCAGTGCCTTGAGCACTGCGGCATCAATCAAGTGCCGCGTGCCGTCGCCGCCTGGCGTGATGACCACCAGGAAGTCCACCGCCGCTGCCAACGCTTCGGCATTGGGGTGATAGGCAAAAGGCAGATCGGCCTTGGCACTGCGCGCCGTGTAGGCCACGCTCATGCCAAAGCCCAGGGCGCGCTGGGCGATGGCCTGCGCGATGCGCCCCATGCCCACCAGGCCCAGGCGGGCGCCGCTCATCTTGCGCGCCAGCGGCATCGCGCCGTGCAGCCACTGGCCGCTGCGCACATAGCGGTCGGCCGCAGGCAGTTGGCGCGCGGCGCTGAGCATCAAGCCAATCGCAAGATCAGCGACATCGTCGTTCAGCACATTGGGCGTGTGCGTCACCATGATGCCGCGCGCCTTGGCCGCTGCCACGTCCACACCGTCATACCCCACGCCCATGATGGAGATGACTTCCAGCGCCGGCAACTGCGCGATCAAGGCCGCCGGCACCTTGCTGTCCCCGCTGCCCGCCATGCCGCGCACCGTGGGTGCCAACTGGGCCAGCGCTGCGGCGTCCAGGCCCGGCAACAAATGCGAATCAAAGGCCGCATCGATCTGCGGCGCCAGCAGCGGCGAGAGTTTGGCCACTGACAGGACAGAGGGTTTGGGCACGCGGGTTTGGGACACGGTTCTCAGTCTCCTAGGGCTTTTACGGCTGTGGATTCAATCGTCATACCATTGAAAAAAGTAACTCAGTAAAAACCATGATGAAGAATGTCCACGGCCACACCGTCGAGCACCTGGGCGAGGCGATCGTCGCCGGTCGCTACGCGGTGGCGGCGGTGCTGCCACCCGAGCCGCTGTTGTG
>JAYSYB010000083.1:0-2326 GCA_043716775.1 Rubrivivax sp. | reverse complement strand
CTGTCCACAGGCCCGTCCTGTGGGCAGGTGGCTTGTCCACGGCGGGCGCGATTGCTTCAAGCGGCGGTCTCGGTAGTTGTCGCTGGTTTGGTTTTGCGCGCGGGACCCTTGGCGGCCTGCGCGGCCCGGCGCCGGTAGCTCTCGACGTTCATCTCCAGGATCGTCGAGTGGTGCACCAGCCGATCCACAGCGGCCACCGTCATCGCCGCGTCCACGAACACCTCGCCCCATTGCGAGAACGGCGTGTTGGCCGTGATGGCGATGCTCTTGCGCTCGTAGCGCTCAGAGATCAGCTCGAACAACACGCTGGTCTCGGCCTGGTCGCGCCGTACGTAGCTCAGATCATCCAGGATCAGCAAATCGAAGCGATCGAGCTTTGCCAGTTCATGTGCCAGGCGCAGGTCGCGCCGAGCCGTCTGCAGGCGCTGCACAAGTTCGGAGCAGCGCGTGAACAGCACCCGGCGACCGGCATCGACCAGCGCGTGCCCGAGCCCGGCAATCAGATGGCTTTTGCCCACGCCCGGCGGGCCGAACAGAAGGACGTTGGCACCGCGCTGCAGCCACTCGTGGCCCTGGGCCAGCGCCGTCACCTGCGCCTTGGATACGCAAGGCACGGCGGCGAATTCGAAGGTCGACAGTCGCTTGTCCGGACTCAAACCGGACTCAGCGCGGTGACGCTCGATACGGCGCACCTCGCGCTCGAGCGTCTCGGACTCCAGCAGTGTCTCCACCAACTGCTGGCCAGGCCATCCCTCGCGGTCAGACTTCGCGCACAACTCCGGCACCAGGCGTTTCATCGTGGGCAGGCGCAGTTCGGTGAGCATCACGCCCAGGCGTGCACTCGTGGGCGCGCTCATGATTGCGGCCCCAGCAAGGCGTCGAAACCGGCCAGCGCTGGCAAATCCACGGTGACGACGGGCAGCACGCCAGGGCGTGGTGCCAGCAGCGCATTGAGCGCCACCAGGTCGGGCAACTGGTCAAGCTCGATGAGCTGCTCCAACTCGATGGCCAGTTGCGCCTCGTGGCCCTCGGCGGCCAGAACGAGCAGCCCCACGATGGCCTTGCAGGCCTCGCGCTCGGACAGCCGCGCGCTCAGCCTCTCCCAGGTCTGGCGGTACACCGCGCGCGGGAACATCGCGTCTCGCAGCACCCAGCGCGCGAAGGCACCGGGCTTGCGCCGGAGCGCGCCGATCAGGTGGCGGTAGTCGATGTCACGCGGGTGGCGCTGACCGTCACGGTGGTTCAGACGGGCTCGCTCCAACACCCGCGTGCCACCCAGCCAGCACTCGATGTGGTCGGTATACAAACGCACCGTCAGGCTCTGTCCGATGAGTTGACTCGGCGCGCTGTACTGCACGCCGCGCACCAGGAAGATGGAGTATTTGCTCACCCGTGCCGGCACCTCCTCGAACTCGGCCGTGCGCCGCGCCGGCAGAGTGCGCAACACCGCCCGCTCTACGGCCAGGCGCACGCCCACGCGGGCGTTCAGCCGAACGACAATCTTCTCCACCAGCGCCTCGTAATGCGCAAGCTCATCGAAGTGGCGCGAGCCGCGCAGGCGCAGCGCCTGGTCCAGCGCCGTCTTGAGCGAATCGTGACGCGATTCGATGGATCCGTTCTCTTGAGACTGACCGGGGTTGCAGCGGCTTGCCCGCATGCCGTAGTGCTGGCACAGCGCGGCGTACCGCACGGTGAGCTCCTGCTCTTCAGCCAGATTGTTGAAGGCCGCCGACAGGCTATCGGTGCGGTGTTCCTCGGGCACGCCTCCCAGACGCCACAGGGCCGATTGCAGCCCGCTGGAGAGCGCCACGAAGCTCTCCCCACCCTGCATCACCACCGCATGGCGCCAGCCCGAGTGGGCCAGTGCGAACTGGTAGATCCGGTGGGGGAAGGCAACCTCGGCAATGATCACTGCGAGTTCGTCGCAGACGGTGAAGTCCGACAGGCCCATGCGCCCGGGCGGGTGTTCCTGCGCAAAGTAGACCTCGCGCTCGGGGCCATACATGGCACGCCATTGGCGAACGCGCCGCTGCAGCGTACGCAGCACCGTTGTGTCGTAGTCGCCGGGGTAGCGACGTTGCAATTCCTCCAGCAGCGTGACGGCGTTGAGCACGCCGTCAGATTTGAGTAGGGGCACGACCTCGCTGTCCCATACCGCAGTCAATGGGTCGATGCGGGTGCGCCAAGCCCGGGTTTCGCGCTGCGAGGGCAAGGCCTCACTGATTTCGATGCGCCGTGCGCTGCGTTCGCTCAGGCCAGCCTTGGCCGCGGCAGCGACCTGGGTGAGCTTGAGTCGGTGTTGTTTGTACTTTTGCACTTGGTGGTC
>JAYSYB010000082.1:0-2332 GCA_043716775.1 Rubrivivax sp. | reverse complement strand
GACCGGGAAGGCTTCAGGCCCAACGTCGGCATCGTCCTATTGAACGGCCGCAATCAGGTGTTCTGGGGCAAACGGCTGCGCACACACTCGTGGCAGTTCCCCCAAGGCGGCATCAAACATGGCGAATCGCCTGAACAGGCGATGCTGCGGGAACTGCAAGAAGAAGTAGGGCTCCTGCCTGAGCACGTGCAGATCATTGCGCGCACGCGGGACTGGCTGCGCTATGAGGTGCCCGACCACTTCATCCGCAAGGACGCGCGCGGGCACTACCGCGGCCAGAAGCAGATTTGGTTCCTGCTGCGCTTGGTGGGCCGCGACAACGACATGAACCTGCGCGCCACCGACCACCCCGAATTCGACGCCTGGCGCTGGAACGAATACTGGGTACCGCTGGACATGGTCATTGAGTTCAAGCGCAGCGTGTATGAGATGGCGCTGACGGAACTGGCGCGCTACCTGCCACGGTCCAATCCGCAGAACCGCTACTTGCGGTCGGGGCTGCGGTCGCAGCGGCATGAAAATGAATTTGAACCCACGCAGCCGCAACCCTTGCCATCCGGGGAGCCCGAACCCAACACAGGCAAGTAAAACGACCGCTACCGACGAGACTGCTAGATAAGCCGCTAGCGAGGCTGCTAGCGAGACCGCTACATCAGCACCAGGTTGGTCCGGTGCACAAGCTCGGGTTCGTTGGCGTAGCCCAAGAGGGATTCGATCTGCGCTGAAGGCTTGCGCGCAATGAGCCTGGCTTCGGCTGACGAGTAGTTGGCCAAACCGCGCGCAATCTCGGCGCCGGACAATGTCTGCACCGCGATCACATCGCCTCGCACGAACTCGCCCTGCACCTCGTGCACACCGATGGGCAGCAGGCTTTTGCCCTCGTCGCGCAACTTCGCCACGGCGCCGGCGTCCACGCGCACGGCGCCGCGCAATTGCAGGTGGTCTACCATCCACTGCTTGCGGGCAGCGAGCTTCGGTGTGGTGGCGTGCAATGCCGTGCCGATGGCCTCGCCGGTGGCCAGGCGCAGCAGCACATCGGTCTCGCGGCCCCAGGCAATGACGGTGCTGGTGCCACTGCCGGCCGCGCGTTTGGCGGCCAGGATCTTGGTCAGCATGCCGCCCCTGCCGATGCTGGAACCGGCGCCGCCGGCCATGGCTTCCAACGCCGCGTCGCCGGCCGTCGCTTCGCCGATGAAGCGGGCCTGCGTGTCTTTGCGTGGGTCAGCCGAATACAGGCCGCGCTGGTCGGTGAGGATGACGTAGGCGTCGGCATCCACCAGGTTGGCCACCAGCGCACCCAGTGTGTCGTTGTCACCGAAACGGATTTCGTCATTGACGACCGTGTCGTTTTCGTTGATGACCGGGATCACCTTCAGCGTCAGTAGCGTCAGCAGGGTCGATCGGGCATTCAAGTAACGCTCGCGATCAGCCAGGTCAGCGTGGGTCAGCAACACCTGCGCACTGGCCATGCCGTGGGCAGACAAGTGCGTTTCGTACATCTGCACCAGGCCCATCTGACCCACGGCAGCTGCGGCCTGCAGCTCGTGCAACTCTTTAGGCCGCGTCGTCCAGCCCAAGCGCTTCATGCCTTCGGCAATGGCGCCGCTGGAGACCATGACCACTTCGCGGCCCTGGTGTGCAAGCGCCGCGAGTTGGCGCGCCCAGTTGCCGATGGCTTCTGCGTCCACGCCGCGACCTTCGTTGGTGACGAGGCTGGAGCCCACCTTGACGACGATGCGTCGCGCCCCGAGCAGCACACTGGCCATGCGCGTTGCCTCGCTACTCGTCGGCTGGCGCTTCGAAGCGCTGGTCGGGCAGCGGCTCGGCCTTCTGCTGCGCGGCGACGTGGTTCTGGATGCGTTCCAGCAATGGCTGCAGGCCTTCACGCGCCAGCGCCGAGATCGCAAACACCGGGCCCTTCCAGCGCAGCCGCTTCACGTAGTCCGCCACCCGCGATTCGCGTTCTTCAACCGGCACCATGTCGAGCTTGTTGAAGACCAGCCACCGCGTCTTGGCATGCAGCTTGGGGTCGTATTTTTTCAGCTCGGCGACGATGGCGCGAGCCTGCACGACGGGGTCCACACTGTCGTCGAAAGGCGCGGCGTCCACGATGTGCAGCAAGAGCCGCGTGCGCTGCAGGTGGCGCAGGAACTGGTGGCCCAGCCCCGCACCTTCTGACGCACCTTCGATCAGGCCCGGAATGTCAGCCACCACAAAGCTGCGTTCGGGCCCCACACGCACGACGCCCAGGTTGGGGTGCAGCGTGGTGAAGGGGTAGTCGGCGATCTTGGGCCGCGCATTGGAGATGGCGGCAATGAAGGTGGACTTGCCG
>JAYSYB010000081.1:0-21805 GCA_043716775.1 Rubrivivax sp. | reverse complement strand
CCATCGTCGTGCGCGAAAACATCGTGCGCCATGTCCAGATGGGCAAGTCTGCCCACCAGGCGGCGCTGGATGGCACCAATGAAATTGGCTTGGCGGTGCTGGCCACCACCTTGTCCATCGTGGCCGTGTTCCTGCCCATTGGCTTCATGGGAGGCATCGTCGGCAAGTTCTTCCATGAATTTGGCATCACCATCGTGGCGGCGGTGCTGATCAGCATGTTCGTCAGCTTCACGCTCGACCCGATGCTGTCCAGTGTCTGGCACGACCCTGCCGCGCATGGCCGCGCTTCAGGCCCGCCGGTCACGCTGTACGACAAGACACTGGGCCGTGTCACCGGCCTCTTTGACCGCCTGACGCAGGTGCTGTCCAACGGCTACCAGCGCATCCTGGCCTGGGCGCTCGTGCACCGCATCAAGACCGTGCTGATTGCAGTAATTACCTTCGCCATCGCCATCGTGTTGCTGGGTTCGGTGGGCAAGGAATTCGTGCCCAAGGCGGACTTTTCGGAAACGCAGATCAACTTCTACACGCCTGTCGGTTCGTCGCTGGAGGTGACCGAGATGCGGGCCCAGCAGATCGACAGGGCGTTGCGCGAACTGCCCGAAGTGCGGCACACCGTCGCCACCATCAACAGCGGTTTCGCGGCCGGCAAGATTTACGGTTCGGTGTACGTGCGGCTGGTGGACCGCAAGGACCGCCAGCGCAGCGTCGCCGACATGGCGGTGCCCATCCGACAGCGGCTAGACCGCATCCCCGGCATCACCGTGACGAACATTGGTGCAACGGACCTGGGCGGCAGCAAGAGCATCGTGTTCTCCGTCCAGGGGCTGGACCTCGGTGAGCTGGAACGCATCTCCAACCAGTTGCTGCCACGCCTGCGCGCCATTCCCGGCCTGACCGACCTGGACAGCACGCTCAAGCCCGACAAACCGACGATTGCGGTGGACGTGAAACGCGACGCTGCCGCCGACCTGGGCCTGAACGTCAACACGCTGGCCAACACGCTGCGCACGCTGCTGGCCGGCACGTCGGTGGGCAGTTGGCGCGCCAGCGACGGCGAAAACTACGACGTTCGCGTGCGCCTGGCGCCAGACAACCGCAACAGCACGGGTGACTTGAGCGCGCTGCCGCTGGTGATCGGCAGCAACGCCGACGGCACGGCGCGCGTGGTGCGCCTGTCGCAAGTGGCCGACGTGCGGCCGTCCACCGGTCCCAACCAGATCAACCGCCGCGACCTGAGCCGAGAAATCAACATCGACGCCAACGCGCTGGGCCGCAGCAGCGGTGAGGTGTCGGCCGACATCCGCAGCGTTCTGGACAGCATCGCCTGGCCGCCGGGCTACCGCTACAGCTTCGGCGGCAGCACCAAGAACATGCAGGAATCCTTCAGCTACGCCATCGGTGCGCTGGCGCTGGCGGTGGTCTTCATCTACATGATCCTGGCCAGCCAGTTCAAGAGCTTCCTGCAACCGCTGGCGCTGATGAGCAGCCTGCCGCTGACGCTGATTGGCGTGGTGCTGGCGCTGCTGGCCTTCCGCTCGACACTGAACATGTTCTCGGTGATCGGTGTCGTCATGCTGATGGGGCTGGTGACGAAAAACGCCATTCTGCTGGTCGACTTTGCGATCCGCTCGCGTCAAGACCACGTGCTGCCCGACGGCACCATCGCGCCGGGGCTTGAGCGCACCGCCGCCTTGCTGGAGGCGGCGCGCGTGCGGCTGCGGCCGATCCTGATGACGACGCTGGCGATGGTCTTCGGCATGGTGCCGCTGGCCTTTGCACTGACGGAAGGTTCCGAGCAGCGCGCGCCGATGGGCCAGGCCGTCATCGGCGGCGTCATCACCTCATCGCTGCTGACGCTGGTGGTGGTGCCGGTGGTGTACTGCTGGCTCGACGACCTGGCCGCCTGGGGCAAGCGGCGATTCAGCCGCAAGACCGCCTTGCCGGCCGTGCAGACCCCGGCCGCGCCAACCGCAATTTCTGCCGTTGAGGCCAGCCCATAAACTTCCGGCCGCACCCTGCTTCCGACATTCAGAACACCAAGCCATGAACGCTGAAATCGCCCGCTTCAACATGATCGAGCAGCAGATCCGCCCATGGGCGGTGCTGGACCCCGCCGTGCTGTCGCTGCTGTCCACCGTGCGGCGTGAAGACTTCGTGCCGCCGCACCACCGCGCGCTGGCCTTTGTCGATACGCAGGTGCCGCTGCTGGAAGGCGATGCCGCCGGGCCGTGCATGCTGGAGCCGAAGGTCGAAGCCCGGCTGCTGCAGGCCATGCAGGTGCAGCGCCACGAAACCGTGCTGGAAGTGGGCACCGGTTCAGGTTTCATGGCCGCGCTGCTGGCGCACCGCGCGCAACACGTCACCACGCTGGAATGCCGCCCCGCGCTGGCGCAAATGGCACGCGACAGCCTGGTCCGCAGCGGCATTGCCAACTGCACGGTGATGGACGTGAAGGCCGAAGATGGCGCACGTGGCCTGGCCGACGAAGCGCCCTTCGACGTCATCGTGCTGTCCGGTTCTGTGCCAGACGTGCCACGAGCGCTGTTGCAACAGCTCAAGCCAGGCGGCAGGTTGGCTGCGGTGGTGGGTGAACTGCCGATCATGCGGGCCCGGCTTTACATGCGTGCGGGCCCGGAGGCTTGGTCGCAAGCCGATCTCTTCGACACCGTCGCGCCGCGGCTGGACGGCTTTGACGAGCCCTCGCGCTTTCACTTCTGAACGATGCGCTCGCTCAGCGTCGATGAACTGCAGGCCTTCATCGCCACCGAGCCGCAAGCCCTGCTGCTGGACGTGCGTGAACCCTGGGAAGTGCAACTGGCGCGCATCGAACTGCCTGGCATTGCCGGGCTGCACATCCCGATGAACGACATCCCGCAGCGGCTGGATGAGATAGATGCTTTGCAGCCTGTCGTCTGTATCTGCCACCACGGAGTGCGCAGTGCGCAGGTCGTCGCATTCCTGCAGCAGCGCGGCTGCCCACGCGTCTATAACCTCGCCGGCGGCGTGGATGCCTGGTCCACACAGATCGACCACGCCGTGGCGCGGTACTGAACTGGCGCCGCCGAACTGTCAGCCCCAAGCCCGCTGCGTCCCACGAAACCAAGGAACCCTGCATGCGCCCGACCCCCACCCCCACGCCGCGCTTTGCCAACCACCTGCTGGCCGGCGCCGTGACCTTGCTTGCCACCCTGCCTGGGCTGGCCGCCGCGCAGAGCCTGCAGGCGCTGTACGACGCCGCACGCGGCTTTGACGCCACTTATCTGGCCGCAAGGGCCAGTGCGCAAAGTGCCGAATACCGCGCGGCGCAGTCTGAAGCGCTGGCGCGGCCTTCACTGGCTGCCACGGCCGGCGTCAATGCCGCCGCAACCGACCCGGTCAATGTCGGCGTCAAGACCACTTATACCGCGTCGGGCGCACTCAATGGCCGTTACCCACTCTTCAACCGCGCCAACGGCGCCACCATCGCGCAGGCGCGCAAGTCGCTGCTGTCGGCGCAGGCCGATCTGGACAGCGCTGAACAGGACCTGATCCTGCGCATGACGCAGGCCTACTTTGACGTGCTGGGTGCGCAGGACACGCTGGCCACCACGCGTGCCAGCAAGGCCGCCATCACCGAACAGCTGGCATCGGCCAAGCGCAACTTCGAAGTCGGCACTGCCACCATCACCGACACGCGTGAAGCCCAGGCCCGCTTCGATCTGGCCACGGCACAAGAGATCCTGGCCGAGAACGACCTGCGCACCAAGCAGGTGGCGCTGGACACGTTGGCCGGCAAGAGCGGCGTGGTGCCCCTGGCTCTGCGGGTGCCGGTGGTGTTGCCGTCCCCCATGCCCGCCAATGCGGAAGAGTGGGTCACCGTGGCCGACCAGCAGCACCCCAGTGTGCGCCGCGCCCGAGTGGCGTTGGACGTAGCGTCGCTGGAAATCAGCAAGGCGCGCGCGGGTGACCTGCCCACCGTCGATGCGGTCGCATCGCTGGGCACCGCCGACACCCGCGGCACGCTGCCCAACCTGAGCCGCAGCGCTGGCACCAGCGCGGTCGGCAGCGTGGGCGTGCAACTCAACTGGCCGCTGTACACCGGCGGCTTGACGCAGAACCGCATCAAGGAAACGCTGGCGCTGGAAGAGAAGAGCCGAAACGACCTGGACTTTGCCCGCCGCAGCGTGGCCCAGGGCACGCGCGTGGCCTACTACGGCGTGCAGTCGGGCCTGGCGCAGGTCAGGGCACTGGAAGCCGCCGAATCGTCCAGCAAGCTGGCGCTGGAAGCCACGCAGCTGGGCTACAGGGTCGGCGTGCGTGTGAACCTGGACGTGCTCAACGCGCAGACCCAGCTTTTCACCACACAGCGTGACCTGGCCAAGGCACGGTACGACGTGCTGGTGGGCAGCCTGCGCCTGCGCCAGGCGTCGGGACAGTTGCTGCCCGCCGACGTGGACAGCGTGAACCGGCTGCTGGCCCGGTAGGCCGCACGCGCCAGGCGGCGCTTCTGCACACGCCAGGCGGCGCTTCTGCACGCGCCAGGCGGCGCTTCTGCACACGCTAGGCGGCGCTTCTGCACGCGCCAGACGGCGCTACTGCACCGCGCGAGATGGCGCTAGTGCGCGGACCAGGCCGCACTACGAATCTTCACGCAGCAGCCATGCCGCGAGACAGGCCGATGCGCCACACTGCCGGCCACGGAGAAACGCAATGGCCCGCCCTGAACTGCAAGCCGCACTCGCCGCCCACCGTTTCGGTCTGGGCGAAGCGACCCTGGCGACCGTGGGCGCCGACCCCATCGCTTGGCTCACGGCGCAGATTGGCGCTGCAGAAGCGCAGCGCGGCAGCGGTTTGGCCAGTGGTGTCGATGGCCTGAAGCGCTATGCGGAATTCCTGCGCACGCAGCGCCAGCCGCAAGCCATGGCGGCCATGCAGAGCGACAGCGCAGGGGACAGCGCAGGGGATCGATCAGCCTTGGCGCCCAGCGTCGAGACGCGCCCCGTCGAGCAGCAGTTTGGCGATTACTTCCGCACCATCGTGCAAGCCGACGTGCGCGCGCGTCTGGCCACCGCAGCGCTCAGCACCCAGCCTTTCAACGAACGCCTGGCTCTCTTCTGGGCCAACCACTTCACCGTCAGCATGGCCAAGGCCAGTGCGCGTGGCATGGTGGGGGCCTTTGAACGTGAAGCCATCCGGCCGCACATCGCGGGCAACTTCAGCACGCTGCTGAAATCGGTGCTGCACCACGCCGGAATGCTGCGCTACCTGGACAACGACAACTCCGTGGGCCCGGATTCCACTTTCGTGCGCCGCCAAGCTCGACGTCCACGCGCCGAAGGCGAACCCGCCCCGCGCTTGACCGGTCTGAACGAAAACCTGGCGCGCGAAGTGCTGGAGCTGCACACCCTGGGTGTGACTGGCGGCGGCGCCGCCTATGGCGGCTGGGGCGGCTACACCCAAGCCGACGTGACGGAATTCGCGCGCGTCCTCACCGGCTGGCGCGTGCCGCTGCGCGAATTGGCCGCCGCACAGGACGCCACAAGACCCGGCACCAACCCCGTGCGCTTTGAAGCCGCATGGCACCAGCCAGGTTTCAAGACCGTGCTGAACAAACGTTATGCCGAAGGCCCGGCGGCGTTGGACCAGGTGCTCGACGACCTGGCGCTGCACCCGTCCACCGCGAGTTTCGTCGCCACCAAACTGGCGCGTCACTTCGTCGCCGACGACCCACCGCCCGCGCTGGTGGCGCGCCTGGCCGCCAGTTTCCGCACGAGCGGCGGCGACCTGCCTGCGCTGTACAAGACGCTGCTGCACGCACCCGAAGCCTGGGCGCCGCAGCCGGCTAAGCTGAAGACGCCGGAAGAATTCGTGCTCAGCACGGTGCGCCTGCTCAGGCTGGGTGACCAGGCGTTCACGCGTCCGTTTGACGGCGCCATCGGCCAGCTGGGCCAGCGCGTGCAGGCGGCACCCTCACCCGCCGGCTGGCCCGACCGTGCCGAAGAATGGCTGGGCCCCGACGCGGTGTGGAAGCGCGTCGAATGGGCCACCCGCGTGGCCGACCGCACGGGCCGCCAACTGGATGCGCGCGCACTGGCCGTGGCCAGCCTGGGGCCGCTGCTGCAAGAGAGCACGGCACGCCAGATCGAACGTGCCGCCGACGGGCCCCAAGCAGTGGCGCTGCTGCTCATGTCGCCTGAGTTCCAGCGCCGCTGAAGAAAGACCACGCCATGAGAGAGCTGCGATGAGCACACGCCGTCAACTGATCACCGTTTTGGGTGCAGCCACGCTGGCGCACTGGGCCTCGTTGAGCGTCGCGGCGGGCTCGCCTGCCCATGCCAATCCGAACGCCAACCGCTTCGTCTTCCTCATTCTGCGCGGCGGCATGGACGGCCTGACGGCCGTGCCCGCCATCGGAGACCCGGGCTTCACCGATGCACGCGGTGCACTGGGTGCGTTTGCCTCTGAACCGCTGCGGCTGGACGCCACATTCGCGCTCAACCCGCTGCTGCCGCACCTGCATGCGATGCACGGCCGCGGTGAGTTGACGGTGCTGCATGCGGTGGGCCTGCCCTACCGTGAACGCTCGCATTTCGACGCCCAGCAAGTTCTTGAAAGCGGTGGCGCCAGACCCTACGAGTTCACAACCGGCTGGCTCGGCCGCGCCATCACCAGCACCGGTGGCAGCTTGCGCGCCGTGGCATTGGAAACCGCCGTGCCGCTGGTGCTGCGCGGCCCGGCCGTGGTCGACACCTGGGCGCCGTCGAGCCTGCCAGAACCCAGTGCCGACCTGGTGGCGCGCCTGGAAACGATGTACCGCAACGATCCGGCGTTAGCCCAGGCTCTCGCCCGTGCACGCAGCCTACGCGAAGAGCCAGGCATGGCGGCCAGTGTGCAGGGCATGCCGGGCGTCGCGAGCGGCGTTGCGAACGGCGTTGCAAGCGGCGGTGCAAACGGCGGCGGAGGCCGCAGCGTGGCGATTGCGCTGGCCCGCAAGGCCGCTGAATTCCTGCAGCGAGGCTCGCAGGTGGCGGTGCTGGAAATGGGCGGCTGGGATTCGCACACCAACCAGGCTGCACCGAATGGCGCCACATCCAACAATCTGCGCACGCTGGACGCCGCGCTGAACGCGCTGCGTGAGGGCTTGTTGCCCGCAAACACCTGGGGCCGCACCGTCGTGCTGGTGGCCACCGAATTCGGCCGCGAAGTGGCCGTCAACGGCAACCAGGGCACCGACCACGGCACCGGCGGCGCGGCCTTCGTGCTGGGCGGCGCGGTCAAGGGCGGTCGCGTGCTGAGCGACTGGCCCGGCCTGGCCAAGAAGGACCGCTTCGAAGGCCGCGACCTGCGCATCACCACCGACCTGCGCGCCGCCATCCGCCCTATCCTGGCCGACCACCTGCAGGTGCCGCGCACGGCGCTCAACGGTCTGGTGCTGCCGGGCAGCGCGAACGTGGCTTCGCTGGACTTGCTGCGGGGTGGGGCCGGGTGAAGAAACCGGCTCCGCGGTGAATGACTTGTTCAGTCCGACTTGATCCCGTTGTCCTTCACCACCTTGGCCCAGATGTCCATCTGGCGGTCGATGAAGACCCGCGCCGCGTCGGGCGTGGTGCGCAGGATGTCGATGCCCTGCGCCGACAGCTTGTCGCGCACGTCCGGCAACTCCAGCGCGCGGTTGATTTCTTCGTTCATGCGCTTGACGATTTCCGGCGGCGTCTTGGCCGGCGCCAGCACGGCCCACCAGGTGGGCGCATCAAAGCCGGCGTAGCCACTCTCGGCCACCGTCGGCACGTCGGGCAGCTTGGGTGAGCGCTTGCTGGTGGTGACGGCCAAGGCGCGCAGGCGCTTGCTGTCCAGGTGCGGCTTGCTCAAGAAAACCGACGCGATCGACAGCTGCACATGCCCTGCGAGCGCGTCGTTCATCAGCGGCCCGCCGCCGCGGTAAGGCACGTGCACCAGGTCCAGGTTGTCGCTCTTGGCCAGCAGCACCATGGCCAGGTGACCGAGGCTGCCTGAACTGATGCTGCCGTAGGTCACGTTCTTCTTTGCCTTGGCGGCCGCCACCACGTCGGCAAAGGTTTTGTACGGCGAATCGGCAAAGGTGGCCAGCACCATCGCGCTGGTGCCCACCAGCGCCACCGCGGCCAGGTCCTTGCGCGTGTCAAAGGGCATGTTCGGCAGCAGCGCGGGGTTGACGGCGTGGGTGTCGAAGACGACGGCGAAGGTGTAGCCATCGGCCGGCGCCGCGGCCACGCTGGCGGTGCCGATGGAGCCCGACGCACCGCCCTTGTTGTCCACCACCACGGTTTGTCCGAGTGCCTGCTGCAGCGGCACGGCCAGGATGCGCGCCACCTGGTCCACCGAGCCGCCAGGCGGGAATACGGCGATGAGCTTGATGGGCTGCCTGGCTGGCCAGGCCTGCGCAAAGGCGGGTGCGGCGCAGGACAAGCCGCTGGCGAAGATGCAAAGCGCGATGAGGTTTTTCATGCTGCGATTTTCTCCGACGCCGGAGCTGCACGGTGTGCGCGGAAACACCCAGTCGCACAATGCAGGCCTACCCCTTGCCGTCAGTCAAAACCATGGCCCACCTGCCTTATGCCGACTTGGCCGACTTGGCCGACCCGAAACACGCCGACGCCCAGCCTCTGGTGCAGCGCATCGTCGCCGAACGCGGCAGCGTGCTGCACCTGTACCAGATGCTGCTGCACAGCGCAGCGCTGGCGGAGGGTTGGCTGGCCTTCATGACCGCTGTGCGCCAGAAGCTGGACCTGCCCGGCGCGCTGCGCGAACTGGTCATCATGCGGGTGGCGCAGCTCAATGGAGCGCCTTATGAAGCACAGCAGCACGAGCCGATTGCGCTCAAGGAAGGGGTCACACCCGCACAGCTGACGGCCCTGCCGCAATGGGCCGAGTCAGACGCGTTCAGTGCCCTGGAACGCGCGGTGCTGCAGCTTTGCGACACCATGACGCAACAGGTGCAGGTGCCCCGCACCATGCTGCTGGCGGTGCAGCAGCACCTGGGCGACAAGCAGACGGTGGAGCTGGTGGCCACGGTCGCGTCGTACAACATGGTGTCGCGTTTTCTGGAGGCGCTGCATATCCATGGGGATGACGCGCGCTGAGATCTTCTAGGTCACAGGCCGCAGCTGCTGCAGCAGCGTCGGCACCAGTTCGCTCACCGTCGGGTGGATGTGCACGGTGCGCGAGAGGGCCGTGTACGGCAGCCCGGCGGCCATCACGTTCAGCAGCGCGTGGATCACCTCGTCGCCGTTCAGGCCCAGGATCGCGGCGCCCAGGATGCGCTGGCTGCCGGCGTCCACCAGCACCTTCATGAAGCCCTGCGTCTCACCGGCCTCGCGGGCGCGGCCCACGCGCTGCATGGGCATCTTGGCGCGCAGCAGTTTGCGGCCGCTGGACTTGGCTTCGGCGCGCGCTTCGGTTTCGCTCATGCCGATGCGGCCGAGTGCGGGGTCAATGAAAAGCGCGTAGCAGGGAATGCGGTCGCTGATTTTTCGTGGGTCGTGGTCAAAGAGGTTGGCGACGACGATCTCGTGGTCGTTCCACGATGTGTGCGTGAAGGCGCCGCGGCCGTTGCAGTCGCCAACGGCCCAGACGCCATCGGCGCTGCTGCGGCACTGCTCATCGACGACGACGTAGCCACGCGCGTCGGTCAGGATGCCCGCCACGTCAAGCCCGAGCCCGTCGGTATTGGGCCGCCGGCCTACTGCCAACAGCACATGGCTGGCAACAATGCCTGGCTGCTCGCTTGCGCAGGCTGCGCCGACCTTGATGCGATCACCTTCCCGCGCCAGCGAAATGCATTCCGACGCCAACGCAAAGCGCACACCTTCGGCTTGCAGGATGGCGCGAATGCCGTCGGACACGTCTTCGTCTTCACGCGGCAGCAGGCGTGCAGAGCGCTCTACCACCGTCACCTCGGCACCGAAGCGCCGCATCATCTGCGCGAATTCCAGGCCGATGTAGCTGCCGCCGATGATCGCCAGGTGTTCGGGCACTTCGCGCAGGTCCATCACCGACACGTTGTCCAGCGTCGCCACGCTGTCGATGCCCGGCAGATCGGGGCGCACTGAACGTCCGCCAACGTTCAGGAAGATGCGCGGCGCGGTGAGGCGCCGCCCCGCCACTTCCAATGTGGCGGGTGCCACGAAGCGGGCATCGCCGCGGATCAACTCGGTCTGCTTCAGGCCCTTCATCCACTCCCCTAAACCCTGGCGTGAATGCTGGACGATGGTGTCCTTGCGCGCCATGACCCGCGCCATGTCGACGTGTACATCGCCGGCCGAGAAACCGAATTCGTCGCCGCGGCGTGCCATGTGGATCGCGCGTGCACTGGCCACCAGCGTCTTCGTCGGCACGCAGCCGACATTGACGCAGGTGCCTCCCAAGTGGCCGCGTTCGATCAGCGCGGTGCGCAAGCCCTCCTGGCTGCAGCGCGCCGCAATGGCCGGGCCGGCCTGGCCCGCGCCGACCACAATGGCGTCGAAGGATTCGCTGTTCATGGTGCTGCTTTCATTTGCTGGCGAGCCGCCAGTATCGACCCCCGTCAGCCCGATTTCAGACGGCCCTCATCTGCGCACCGGCAACAGCATGAGCACCTGGCGCGCCATGCGCTGCGCGGCGCCGCGATGCCGGGCTGCAAAGGCCAGTGCCTGCGCAGACATCCGTTCGCGTTCGGCGCCGTGGCCCAGCGCCACGGCACGCAACACTGCGGCGGCCATGTCAGGCTCACGCAGCGCGGCGCCGGCGGCCAGCGCCTGTTCTGCCGCTTGCGCAAAATTGAAGGTGTGCGGCCCCATCACGACGGGGCAGCCGCAGGCCGCCGCCTCGATCAGGTTCTGGCCGCCCAGCGGCGCGAAACTGCCGCCCAGCAGTGCCACGTCTGCAGCCGCGTAGTAGGCCGGCATTTCACCCATGCTGTCGCCAAGCCAGACGTCCGCGTCCGCGCCTGCGTCCGCGTCTGCGTCCGCGTCTGTGTGCCCGGCTTCGGGCGATGGCACGGCGGCCCAGGCACTGCGCCGCACGAGCGTGAAGCCGGCCTGCGTGACCAGCGCGGCGACTTCGTCAAACCGCTGCGGATGGCGTGGCACCAGGCACAACAGCGGTCGCGGCGCCGGCAATGCGCACCAGGCATCGAGCAGCAGCGCTTCTTCCCCGTCCCGTGTGACCGCCCCAAGAACCACCGGCCGCGCCAGCAGGGTTCGCCACGCCCTGCCGCGCGCCAGCAGCTCGGGCTGGGGCGTGATGTCGAACTTCAGGTTGCCCAGCACTTCAACGTTAGCTGCGCCCGACAACCGCAGCCGCGCTGCGTCGCCCTCGGTCTGCGCCAGCACCTGCGTGAGACTGGCCACCGCCGGGTGCATCAACGCCGCCAGCCGCTGGCCCTTGCGCGCGCTGCGTTCAGAGAGGCGTGCATTGGCCAGCACCATCGGCACACCCAGCGAGCGTGCTTCAAACAGCAGGTTGGGCCAGACCTCGGTCTCCATCAACACACCGGCGGCGGGCTGGTGGTGGCGCAGGAAGCGGCGCACAGCGCCGGGGGTGTCGTAAGGCAACCAGGCCTGTGCATCGCCTTCGCGCAGCAGCGCGGCGCCTGCTTCGCGGCCTGTCGCCGTGCCGTGGGTCAGCAGCAGCCGCAGCCCGGGCCGCTGTGCGCGCAAGGACTCAATCAACGGTGCCGCAGCGCGCGTTTCGCCCAGCGACACCGCGTGCAGCCACAAGCGGCCGGGCTCGACAACATCGCCTTGGCTGAAGCCCAGCCGCTCGGACCACCACTGCCGGTAGGCCGGTTCTCGTTGACCCGGCCGCCCGCGCCACCACAGCCGCGCAAGCACCAGCGGCGTGGCCAACCGCAGCAGCAGCGTGTAGGCGCTGCGTGCCAGCCACCCTTGCATGCTGGCGGTGCCGGCCGATGCTTCGCGGTTCAATGGCGCTTCAATGTGCCGAGGCGCCCACCTGCGCGTCGGGCTTGACGCTGCGCAATACGTCCATGAACTGCGCCTCTATGCGGCGCAGCGCTTGCTGCGTGTGGCCTTCAAAGCGCAGCACCAGCACGGGCGTGGTGTTGCTGGCGCGGATGAGGCCAAAGCCGTCGGCAAAGTCCACCCGCAGGCCGTCAATGGTGCCGACTTCACCACCTTCGAATTTCAAGCGGCCATCGGCCGCGCGCGTCAGCAGTTCAGCCACCACCGTATGGTGTTCGCCTTCGGCGCAGGTGACGTTGAGCTCGGGGGTGGAAAAGCTCGTCGGCAGCGCGTCCAGGAAGGCACTGGGGTTCTTCTCGCGGCTCAGGATTTCCAAGAGCCGCCCGGCGGTGTACATCGCATCGTCAAAGCCATACCAGCGTTCTCCGAAGAAGAGGTGGCCGCTCATCTCACCCGCGAAAGGCGCGCCCGTTTCCTTCAGCTTGGCCTTGATCAGCGAATGCCCGGTCTTCCACATCAGCGGCTTGCCGCCGGCTCGTCGGATGACCACCGGCAGGCGCTGGCTGCACTTGACGTCGAAGATGACCGTGCCACCCTTATGGCGCTTCAGGATGTCGCGCGCAAACAGCATGATCTGGCGGTCGGGGTAGATGATGTGGCCCTGCGCCGTGACCACGCCCAGGCGGTCGCCATCGCCATCAAAAGCCAGGCCCAGTTCAGCGCCTGTGGCGTGCACGACCTTGATCAGGTCGGCCAGGTTTTCAGGCTTGCTGGGGTCGGGGTGGTGGTTGGGAAAGTCGCCGTCCACCTTGCTGTAAAGATCGATCACTTCACAGCCCAGCGCGCGCAGGATGGCCGGCGCAGTAGCGCCCGGAATGCCATTCCCGCTGTCCACCACGATCTTCATCGGCCGTGCCAGCTTGCAGTCGCTGGTGATGCGGCGGCTGTACTCGGCCACGACGTCCATCCTGGCGCTGCGGCCGCGCTTGGCGGTGTAGGTTTCGGTCTCGATGCGCTGGCGCAATTTTTGGATGTCGTCGCCAAAGATCGCGCGGCCGCTCATCACCATCTTGAAGCCGTTGTAGTCCTTCGGGTTGTGGCTGCCCGTGACCTGGATGCCGCTGCTGCAACCGTATTTGGCGCGCGTGGCGGCCACGTAATACAGCATCGGCGTGGTGACAGCGCCGATGTTCACCACATCCAGCCCCGTGCTCTTCAGGCCGCGGATCAGCGCTGCCACCAGGGCCGGGCCTGACAGCCGCCCGTCGCGCCCCACGGCCACCGCCTTTTCACCCGCCGCCACCGCTTCAGAGCCAAAGGCCCGGCCCAGGTGTTCAGCAAAGGTTTCATCGACGTTCTTGCCGACGATGCCGCGGATGTCGTAGGCCTTGAAAACGGTGGGATCGATCTGCATGGGTGGTGTGTGCCGGAAGTGGATGCTGCAGGTGCTGGCAAGAGCAAACAGCGCGCGATTGTAGGCAGCGGCCCCAAGGAAGCAGATGCTGCAGCGCTTCACCGACTGCCTGCGCGCGCCACTGCGCACACCACTGAGCACGCTGCGCGGCGAAGACAGCGCGTTGGCGCAGGGGCTGGCTCTGGCGCAGAGCTACCTGGAACGGCTGCAGGCGCGCCTGGAAGACCGCTGCACTTTGCATTACCGCCGACGACGCAGCGCACGCCCCTGCCGCTGGTGGAGGACGCCGTGGTGCACGGGCTGGAACACGAAACCCGCAGGGTACGCGTGAGGGTGCACCGCTCCACCACCGTCAACCTTGCGCACCTTGCGGGCACGCAACGCGACACGACAAGCCGGCTCTTCCTGCGCGGAAAGGACGGTAATGCCGAACTGCCGTTAAGCCGCGCCTATGTGCACCTCTTCAAGGCGACGCAGGCGCGGCACTGACCGCAGTTTTCAGCGCGTGCCAGTCACTTCAATCTCGACGCGGCGATCAGGCTGCAGGCAGCTGATCAACGCCGTGGTCTTGGCGTTGCCCTTGCAGTCGTCCGCCTTGGTGGCTGGCGCGCCTTCACCCAGGCCCACCGCATTGACCTTGCCGGGCTCGACACGCCCGGCGCTCACGAGATAGGCCTTGACGGCTTCGGCGCGATCCATCGACAGCTTCTGGTTGTAGGCTGTGCTGCCGATGCGGTCGGTGTGGCCTTCGACGGTGATGGACTCGAAGCTGGTGCCTGCCAGTTCAGTGGCAAAACCATCCAGCGCAGTTTTGCCTTCCGGGCGAATCGTGGCCTTGTCAAAGCCGAACAGCGACTCGGCCGAATAGCTCACGCGGCGCTTTACCGGTGCGGCAGGCGCCGCGACGGGCACGGGTGCCACCATCACCGGTTCAGGAGCGGGTGCGGGGGCTGGTGCCTGCGCTATCACCACCGGTTCAGGGGCAGGCGGCGGGGCGGGCGGCATGTATGCCACCTTCGGCGCTGGGGCAGGTGCGCGGCCGAATGGAAACACCAGGCTGGCCGAATACAGGTTGACCCTTCCTCGGCCACCGGTGGCGTCGCTGACCCGGTAACGCTCGCCTTCGACGCGCATCATGAAGCCGGGGGTGAAGGCATATTGCAAGCCCACCCCCACCTTCATGTCGGCGCGGCGGTCACTGGGGTTGGGGTTGTTCACCACCACCGCCCCGGTGCCGCGGAACTGCGACCGGGTGCGGGTGTAGGCCGACCCCACGCGGCCCAGCGCCGAAAGGTTGGTGGTTAAGGGCAGCGTGCCCACGACGTCGAGGTTCGCGCCTTGCGCGCGAACTTCGGCAGTCAGCGTGCCGGCGGGCGTGGTGGTCACCTGAGAGCCCTGCTTGCCGAGGTTGAAGTAACCCAATTCAAAACCGACATAACGGTTGAGTTGATATCCCAGGAAGACCTTGTAGCCGGCGTCTCGGCGGTCGGTGGCCAAGCTGTAGTTGGTGTAGCCACCGGGCGGCGGTGTGCTGACACGGTTGGTGATGCCGCGCTCTTCAAGGTCGCCACGCGTCTGGCCGCCGCCCAGGCCGAAGTAGTAATAGCTGTCACTTTGTGCCAGCGCATTGCCGCTGCCCAGCACGGCCAGCGCAGCCAAGGCCATTAGATGCAGGGGACGGGCGGGCCGGGTTGGCGTATGCCGATGGGGTGTGAGGTGCATGAGGTTCATGGTGTTGCTTTCGTGGAGTTGCAGGTTTGTCTTCGATGCGCGCCACCCCGGGGCCGTATGCAGTTGGCTGCAAGCCGCCCGGTGTGTGTACCGACCAGTTGTAGGGTGCTGCCACTACCGTGTCTGTGCGCTGTCGAACTTTTGGTCGTCGCTGGCGCCACCGCAACGCGCTGGACGATCTGCGCTGCAAGACGCGGTGCACGCTGCACGCCTTGCGCTGAGAGCGCCAGAAGTTCAGCCATTCCAAGGATCCGGGATCCCGTGTTCTGGGGCCTACCGACTAACTTCGGTCATTTGCGCCGCGGCCAGCACATGGCGCCTGGAGCCTTCTGCGCCGTACACGTCGCGGCGCCCTGCCTGGCGCTTCAAGCTGCCTTGCCAGGCGCAAGCGGGCGCCCAGCACTGGTAGCGGTACAGCACTCGCCCGCGCGGCATGAAGAGGCTTCGAAAGCGGTCCAGCAGGCTGCGGGGGACACGGTCGACAGTGCCCTTGCACAGCGGGCAAACGGGCTTGTAGAGGCGTTGAACGGGGCGATTGAGATTCAGCATATGCGCCTAGTCTGCCCACTGCGTGCCGCTGACTCGGTGCGCTAACCAACACAGCGGCACGTCTGCAACAGCCGTGTTCGCCAGCGCACAGACCACCGACCCGTCGCGCGGCACGCTCAAGCCTTGCCATCAGCCGTGCACCACGGCGGCCACTTGAGAGGAACCCCAAATGAAGCCATCAAAATTGCTGCTCCTGCTGTCCGCCGCCGCCGCGCTTGCGGCCTGCGACCGGCCCGGCCCGACCGTCGTCACCGTGCCGACTCCCGTACCAGGAGTTGTGCCCGGCCCGCCCGGACCGCAGGGCGCTACCGGGAACACGGGCAGTACAGGCAATACCGGCAGCACCGGCAGTCAAGGCAATCAGGGCAACGACGGCCTGAAGGGCAATACCGGCAACACCGGCAACACCGGCAAACCCGGTGAAGGCACCACCGTGATCGTGGTCCCGCCTGCAGCCTCAGCCCCGAGATGAACAACTTTCTGTCAACCTGGAGACACCCATGAGCATCGGCACCATTCTTCTGATCATCCTGGTACTGATCGTCATCGGCGTGTTGCCCACATGGGGCCACAGCCGCAGCTGGGGCTATGGCCCCAGCGGCGGCTTGGGCCTTGTGGTGGTGGTGCTGATCGTGCTGCTGTTGATGGGCAAGATCTGACACGGCGCTGCAGGCCACGCTTGACATGCCGTACCGGCATGTCAATCAGAACTCTGCCGTGTCCCCCGGCTGCAGCACCAACAACTTGACAGGCGCCGTGCCCAGCGCGGCGCTGAACTGCGCTGGAGTGCCTGGTAAACCGGGGTTGGTGAGGTAGTGCATCGGGATCACCGTCTTGGCCTTGATGAGGTCGCGCGCGGCCATCGCTGCGTCGACCGGGTTCATCACAAATTGGCCGCCGCCAATGGGCATCAGCACCAGGTCGGGCTTGTACATCTCGCCGACCAGGCGCATATCGCCAAAAACACCGGTGTCGCCCATGTGCCAGAGCTTGAAGCCGTTCTCAAATTCGATGATGAAACCGCCGGCTTCACCGCCCATATGCACCTCGTCCTTGCCGGTCGCTGGGTTCTTCCACAGCAGTTCAGAGCTGTGTTCGGCCCGCACCATCGTCACCTTGACGTTGGGCCCCACCGGCGTGACGGTGCCGCCCTTGTTCATGCGCAGCGCCTGCGAAGGCGGCAGCACGCCCAGGATCGACAGTGACTGTGAAAGGCCCGCTGGCGCCCACAGCGGGGCGTCGTTCATCTTCGCGAGAGCCGGAGCGTCGGCGATGTGGTCGAAGTGGCCGTGCGTGACCAGCACGAGATCGACCTTGCCCAGCGCTTCCAGCTTTCGGTAGGCCTCGGGGGTCTTCGGGTTGCTGGTGAGCCAGGGGTCGATGACGATCACCTTGCCCAGAATGGTCGTGATCTTGAAGGCGGCCTGGCCCAGCCACTGCACCTTGACCTTGCCGTCCTGGGCCCACAGCGGTGGGGTCAGCGTGAGGGCGACTGCGGTAACGAGGGCCTTGAACTTGAGCGTCATGTGGTTTCCTTCTTTTCAGTGGCTGAGTCAGCTGCCGACTTGGTGGCGGACTTAGTCGGTGCAAGCCAGAGCCGGCTATGTGAAGTAGGCGTGCAGGATCTGATGGACCATTCTGCAGTTCTTCTGCTGCAAGCTGGTGTAGCTGATGCCGTTGAGCACGGTGAACGGCTTGTCAGGGTGCGGCAGCAGCTTGAAGAATTGCAGGAAGTCGTCGAAGTCGGCGATGCCAGTCGAACTGGCCGCTCAGCACCAGCGTGGGCCTGTGAGTCTTCAGCGGGTCCACCACCTGCAGCGTTCTGCGCACATCGATGTAGGGCACATTGGGGCATGCTGTCGTCAGCGCCAGGACGGCGTCAACAAAAGCTCCGACCGTGTTGGCGTTGGCGCAGCCGGCATGGTCGAGCAAATGTTGCGCACCAAAGCGCGGTCAATGAGCCTGCGCTTGCTGGCAATGCCTTGATCAAGTCAGGCAACGTCTGCGCGGGTAGGCCGGCCTTGGTCACCCATAGAGGCCGGAATAGTTGATTGGCCCGATGGGTGCGAAGTCGCGCATCCCGTGGTTTCGATTGGTTGCTTTTGGGCAAACACCATCAACTCTAGCGGTGCATTGCAGCGGGGGCAATGCAGCGGACCGTGGGGCCGCCCGTTGGTGCAGCCCCAGCGGTGGGGCTGCTGCGCAGAGTCAGGCCGAGGCGGCGAAGCCCTGGGTCTGCAAAGCCTTGCGGCGACGCAGGCCGATAAGCGCGAGCCCTGCGGCCGCTGTCAGCACCAGCGTGCCGGGCTCGGGCACGGTGGCCACGGCCAGGCCGTGCAGCCGGTCCATGCCGATGGCGCCGATCAGGCTTGCCGCACCGGTGGCCAGGTTGATGGCGTACAGACCCTGTGCGCCAGCCACGCGCAAAGATGCAAAGGCGTTGTTGATGCCACCGGCGTCGGTAAAGATGTCGAAGCCCAGGAATTCGTCCACGTTCAGCCCCAGTGCGCCCACGGTGCTGAGCGCACCGCCGTTCGGGTTGGTGGTGGTCACCAGCACGTCGAGCAGGTTGTCGATGTAGAACAGCGCGGTGCCGGTGGCAGGGTTGTTGTCGTTGTTGGTGTAGGCCGCTTCGGTGATGTTCGGGTTGGCGCCGAAGTTGGCGTCACCGGCCGCGTAAGCCAACGTACCGTCGACAAACGTGGCACCCGTGGCGACGTTGATGCGCAGGTTGTTGTCGGCCGCAGTGACAACACGCAGGCGGTCTGCAGCCGGGTTGAAGTCGATGCCGGTGGCCGTGCGGCCGACGGCCGTCGTACTGGTGCTGACCAGCGTGGTGGCACCGGTGGCGGTGTCCACGCGGTAGATGCGCGAGTCGGCGGCGTTGTAGCCGTACAGCGCTCCGTCTGCCGGGCGGAAGTCGATGCCGTCCAGCGTGTTGGTGGCGCCGCTGATGGCGCCCACCGTCGTCACGGCACCGGGTGTTGCGGTGTCAAAGCGCACCAGCGTCCTGTTGTTGCTGCCCAGCGCGTAAACCGCAGCCGACTGCGCGGCCGAGGCCAGCACGGTCAGCGCGAGCAAGGCGCCAATCTGTCGAAGGGGATGTGCCATGGTTTGAAGCTCCTGAGTGGAAGGTGTGGTGGTGGGGACTATTCAGCGCGCAGACCCGCGCCCGCTTTTACAACCTGCGGCGCGCCCTGGCCAGAACCCGAGTACGCCCGCCATTGCGGCATGGATGCCGTGGGCCGGTCACAACCCCGCGAATGAGGGGGATGATGGCTGGGCCACCGTTCAACCGCCCAACAGATTCGTCCGCACCCGCACCAGGTGCGCCAGACACAGCGCGCGCGCTTTCTGCGCGTCGCGCTGCTTCAACGCAGCCACTAGCGCGCGGTGTTCCTGCTGGTACACCTGCCGCCGTTCTGGCGTGGCGCTGCGGCGCTTCAAGATGCCCCATTCGCCTTGGGACCGCACCTCGCTCATGCGCCTGAACATGTCGGCGATGAAGGCGTTGTGGGCGGCGGCGGCGACGGCTTCGTGCAGCGCGGCGTCCCACTGCTCAAACGCCTCGAGCGTCGTCGCAGCTTCGGCGTGCAGGTTGCAATCATCCATGCGCTGAAAATCGGCTGCGGTGGCGTGGCCCACCACCATGTCGATGATGGCCGGCTCCAACACCAGCCGCGCCGCCATCAGCTCGGCCGGGCTGATGGCCTGCACGCTGACGCCGGGCCGCAATTCGGCAAGCGCTTCAGGCAACTGGGTGGTGACGTAGGTGCCGCTGCCCACCGTCTGCGTGATCAGCCGCTTGCGCTTGAATTCCTGCAGCACGCGGCGCACGGTAGACCGGCTCAAACCAAATTCATCGCTCAGCGCACGTTCAGTCGGGATGCGGTGCCCCGCACGCCAGGCGCCGGCGCGCAGCTTGTCAAGAATGGTGTCACGCAGCTTCGCGGCCTGGTTGATGTCGCGCACCATGTTTTGCATCAGCTATCGGTAGTGGGCCTAAATGGTAGCATTTGGTCTCAATCTCCTGGAGCTGACTTGCGCCTTGCCACCCTCATCCACCAAGGACTGCCGCGCGTCGGCCGGCTGGCTGCCGACGGGCAGACGCTGGAACTCTTCGACACCGATGGCTCCCGCGGTGCGCTGGGGCTGGTGATGGCAGCAGCGGCCGGCACTACGCTGCCGGCCATCAACGCGCAAGTCTCCCTGGCCGACCTGGCAGGCGCCCGCTTCATCGCGCCGCTTCCTGCCCCGCGTCGCAACCTCTTCTGCGTCGGCCGCAACTACCGCGCGCATGCCCAGGAACTGCAGGGCAGCGTGTTCAAGGACAACGCCAGGGCCGTTGATACCTGGCCCATCGTCTTCACCAAGGTGCCCGACTGTGTGGTCGGACCCGGCGCCGATGTGCGGCTGCCCGGCGCGGCAGTGTCGGTGCAGATCGACTACGAAGCCGAGCTGGCCGTGGTGATTGGCACCGGCGGCCGCAACATTGCCAGCGCTGATGCGATGAAGCACGTGTATGGCTACACCATCGTCAACGACGTGACCGCGCGCGACGTGCAGATGCGCCACGGCCAGTGGGACCTGGGCAAGAGCTTCGACACCTTCTGCCCGATGGGCCCATGGCTCGTCACCGCCGATGAACTGGACGGCAGCGACACCCGCGTGCGGTGCTGGGTAAATGGTGAACCGCGCCAGGACGCGCGCACCAGCGAGCTGATCTTCGACATCCCCACACTGATCGAGACCTGTTCGCGCGGCATCACGCTGCTGCCCGGCGACATCATCGCCACCGGCACGCCCGCCGGCGTAGGCATGGGCCTGAGCCCGCCGCGCTGGCTGGTGCATGGCGACGTGGTGCGCATCGAGATTGACGGCATTGGCGTGCTGGAAAACCGCTTTGTCGATGAGGCGCACACATGAACAAGCTGTTGACCACTTTTTGCGCGCTGCTCTTCAGCGCTTCCGCATGGGCGCAAGGCACCTGGCCCGACAAGCCCATCACGATGATCGTGCCCTTCCCGCCCGGCGGCGTGGCCGACACCGTGGCGCGGCCGGTGGCCGAGGCGCTGGGCAAAGAATTGAAGCAGCCGGTGATTGTGGAAAACCGCGTCGGTGCGGGCGGTGCGCTGGGCATTGGCGCTGCGGCACGGGCGCCGGCCGATGGCTACACGGTGCTTCTGAGCCTGTCGTCCATCTCCATCCTGCCCGAAGCCGATGTGATCCTGGGCCGCAAGCCCACGTTCTCGCTCAACCAGTTCAAGCCCATCGCGCGCTTCACGGCCGACCCCACCGTGCTGGTGGTACGCGCCGATTCACCCTGGAAGACGCTGGCTGAATTTGTCAGCGACGCGAAGAAAAAACCCGCTGCCTATAACTACGGCAGCTCTGGCAACTACGGCACCATGCATGTGCCGATGGAGATGCTGAAAGCCGGTGCGGGTTTTCGCATGACGCACATCCCCTACACCGGCGCCGGCCCGGCGCTGCTGGCCCTGCTGAGCGGCCAGGTGGACGCCATCGCCACCGGCCCCAGCACCGTGGTGGCGCAGATCAAGGCGGGCAAGCTGCGTGCGCTGGCGCACTGGGGCGACAAGCCGCTGGTGTCGCTGCCCGATGTGCAAAGCCTGAAGCAGGCGGGGTACGGCGCTACCTTTGCGCAGTGGTCGGCGCTCTTCGTGCCAGCCGGCACGCCAGACGATGTGGTGCAGAAGTTGCGTGCAGCCGCCGCCAAAGTCGCGAAGGATCCAACCGTGATGCAGACCATCAACCGCGCCGGCAGCCCGATCGAGTACCTGGACGCACCCGATTTCCAGACCTACTGGGACGCGGACGCCAAGCTGATGACCGACGCCGTGCGCAAGATCGGCAAGGTCGAGTAACGAGCCTCGAATGAAGAGCTTGGGCCACGCATGACCTGGTCGATCCTGGCGCGTGACACGGGCCATGGCGGAGGTCGCCTGGGTGTCGCCATCGCCAGCCGCTTCTTCGCGGTGGGCGCACTCTGCGTGCACACGCGTGCCGATGTCGGCGCCATCGCCACCCAGGCCTTGGTCAACCCGATGTACGGCACGCAAGGCCTGGCGCTGCTGGCCGCCGGGCACAACGCCGCCGCCGTGGTGGCCGCACTGACGGCAGCCGATGCCGGCCGTGCGCAACGCCAGGTGCATGTGCTGCCGTGGCAGGG
>JAYSYB010000009.1:0-8035 GCA_043716775.1 Rubrivivax sp. | reverse complement strand
CACCTTCTTGGCCACTTCGACCTTTTGTCGGTCCATCCAGCTTTGCGGCATGGGCTTGGCGTAGCCGCCCACGCCGACGGCGGCTTCTTTCTCTTCTGCGGTTTCGTAGGCGACGTCGATGAACTTGGCGCCCAGCGATTCGACCTGTTCCTTCACCGAAGGCCGCACGTCGGAGGCTTCAATCACCGCGCCCAGCCGCTTGGCCGTGGCGATCGCCTGCAGCCCCGCCACGCCCACGCCCAGGATCACGACGCGTGCGGCCTTGATGGTGCCGGCCGCCGTCATCAACATCGGAAACAGGCGCTGGTAATGGCCAGCCGCCAGCATCACCGCCTTGTAGCCGGCGATATTGGCCTGCGAACTCAGCACGTCCATGCTTTGCGCGCGCGTGGTGCGTGGGGCGGCTTCCAGTGCAAAGCTCGTGATGCCAGCTGCAGCCAGGCGCGCCAGGTTGTCCTTGTCGAAGGGGTTGAGCATGCCGACGAGTGCGGTGCCGCTCTTCATCAGGCTCAGCTCGTCGCAGTCGGCGTCACTTCGGGGGCTGCGCACCTTCAGCACCAGCTCGCAACCGAAGGCGCCGGCGCGGTCGGTGATCTGCGCGCCAGCGGCTTCATAGGCCGCGTCTGTCGCGCTGGCGACGATGCCGGCACCCGACTGCACGCGCACCGTGTGGCCTTGGGCTGTGAGCTTCTTGGCGGTCTCGGGGGTCACCGCCACGCGGGTCTCGCCCGCTGCGGTTTCAAGCGGTACGCCTATGAGCATGAAGGCCTCCTCGCGGCTGTGCGCCGATCTTGTTAATGGCTTGTGAATTGGGCCGAGCGAAGCTACCACAGTCTCCCCCGCCGACAGCTGAGGGGAAGCCGCTCTCGACTACGATGTGGCGTCATGCCTGCACCGCGCTGGAGCCCGAGCGTCACCGTCGCCGCCATCATCAGCGACGGCGGCATGCCGCCGCGCTATCTGCTGGTGGAAGAGCACACGTCCGAAGGCCTGAAGCTTAACAACCCGGCCGGCCATCTGGACGAAGGCGAAAGCCCGCAGCAAGGCGTGGTGCGTGAAGCGCTGGAAGAGACGGCGCGGGTTTTCACGCCGGAGGCGGTCGTCGGTGTGTACCTGTCGCGCTTTGTGCGGCCCGCGACCGGTGAAGACATCACCTACCTGCGCCTGGCCTACAGTGGTTGCGTGGGTGAGCCGCTGGTGGGGCGCACGCTGGATGTGGGCATCGTGCGCACGTTGTGGATGACGCTGCCCGAACTGCAGGCCAGTGTGGCGCGCCACCGCAGCCCGCTGGTGCTGCGCTGCATTGAAGACCATCTGGCGGGACGGCGCTTTGCCCTGGATGTGGTGCTGACGGACGCCAGCGTGATGGCGCCGGAGATCAAGGCCTGAGCCTGGTTGCCGACAGCGCGCGTCAAGCGCTTGGGCCATTCACTTCGCGCCAGCGCGCTCCAGCATCGTCGCCATCGCCATGTAGCCGCGTGCACGCGCCAGCTGCAGCGGTGTGCGGCCTTCGCGGTCTGTGAGTGTGGTGCTGGCGCCTGCGTCCAGCAGCGCGCGCAGCGTGGTCTGGTGGCGCAGGCCGCCGTCGCCCAGCACGACGGCCTCGATCAGCGCCGTCCAGTGCAGGTTGTTCACGTGGTCCAGCGGCGCGTGCGCAGCAATCAGCTGCCGCACCACGCCGGCGTGCCCCAGGTGCGCGGCCGCGATCAGTGCGGTGCCGTCGTAGCGGCTGGTGACGAGCTTGGCGCTTGCACCCAGCGACAGCAGCAGGCGCAGTGTTTCTTCATCGTCGGCCACGGCGGCGATGGTCACGGCGTCGTAGCGGCCGCTTTCCAACGCGGCGGGGTTTGCGCCTGCGGCCAGCAGGGCCTGAATGGCACCGCGCTGGCGCGCAAAAGTGGCCACGTGCAGCGGCGTGCGGCCGTGCGCGTCGCGGGCTTCGCGTGCGGCGGGCGATGCCGCCAGCTGCGCCACGGCCGCCACGTCACCCCGGTGTGCAGCGCTGTGCAGGCCGCTGTAGGCGGCGGCTTCGGCCGCCGAGGGCGCCACCTGCGCGGTGGCGCGCAGGCCAGCCAGCGATGCCACCACCGCCAGCGCAGCGCACCACACGATCGCGTGCGCTTTCACTTCAGCAGGTCCTTGATCCTGTCGATGGCCGCCAGCGCGCTGTTCTTCGCCGACGCGGACGTGAAGGCCTTCTGCCGGCTGGCGTCCAGCGTGTTCTTCTCGCTGCGCACAAGTTGTGCAGCAACGGGCTGGGCGGCCAGGCTAATGGCGGTGAATGCTGCAGATGCAGCGATGGGTGCCAAGCGGCCGATGTTTTTCATGAGGGGTTGACTGTGGGGTGCGTGGCTTTGCAGCCGCGTTTCGACGGTAACCAGAATCTAGCTGGACAAGGCCCGCCTGGCCATGCGTCCGGCCATGCATGCGGCCATGGGTGCGGCCATGCGTCCGGCCATGTGTTCGGCCACGCACACCGGCTCAAACGCGCAAGGCCGCAGCCCAGCGCAGCAGCAACGTCGAGACGCGCTCGGGCTGCTCTATCGTCAGCATGTGCCCTGCGCCGAGCACGAATTCCAGTTGCGCGTGCGGCATCAAGGCGGCCATTTCACGCGCGTGGTCGGGTGGCGTGAGCGGGTCGGCTTCACCGCAGGCCACGAGCACCGGGCAGGTGATCTGCGGCAGGTGCGGCCGGCTGTCCACACGGTCCATCACGGCGTGGTTCTGTTGGATGAGCTGGGCTGCGCCGGCGCGCCGGATCATCGTCAAATAACGGTCCACCAGCCCCGGCGCGCGGGCAGCGTGCGGGTGGAAGGCGAACAGCACGTTGGCGCGCAGCACTTCGTCCATGCGGCCGTTGGCAAACAACTCACAAGCCTGCGTGCGCAGCTTGATCAGCGCGGGCGTGTCGGGTCGCGCCGTGGTGCCCAGCAGCGCCAATGCGGCCACCCGGTGCGGCGCCTGGCGGTGCATCTCCAGCGCCAGCATGCCGCCCATCGACGCACCCACCAGCCCATGGCTGCCAGGGCGTTCGGCCCACAGCAGCGCGGCCATCTCGGGCAGCGTGGCGGCGCGGGTGTGGGCGTCGCTCACGTGCACCTTGGCATGCGTTGCCAGCGCAGCGGCCTGGTGCGCAAACAGTTCTGCATCGCAGGCCAGGCCGGGCAATAACAGAAGTGAAAGCGGCGGCATCAAGCCAGTTTGCCAGAGCCCCGCCTTGACCCGCAGGTATGCTGCACGCTATGAATGCAACAGCCCCTTTCCACCTCGCCTTCCCGGTTGACGACCTGGCGCGTGCGCGCGCTTTTTACGGCGGCCTGCTCGGCTGCCCTGAAGGCCGCAGCAGCAGCGAATGGATCGACTTCGACTTCTTCGGCCACCAGATCGTCACCCATCTGAGCCCGCCCAAGCCCGGTGCCGACCACACCAACCCAGTGGACGGCCACGACGTGCCGGTGCCGCACTTTGGCGTCGTGCTGGACTGGGATGACTTTGAGGCCCTGGCCGCGCGGCTGCGCGAACGGGGCACAACCTTCGTCATCGAGCCCTGCATCCGCTTCGCCGGCCAGGTGGGCGAACAGGCCACGATGTTCTTTCGCGACCCGGCGGGCAACGCGCTGGAATTCAAGAGTTTCCGCGACCGTTCGCAACTGTTCGCCAAGTGAACAGCGCCGCCATGCATCGCATGCACGACGACGACAGCCACGCGTGACCAAACTCCTCTTCATCCGCCACGGCGAAACCGACTGGAACCGCCAGCAGCGTTTTCAAGGCCAGATCGACGTGCCCTTGAACGCCACCGGCATCGCGCAGGCTGCGCGGCTTGCAGCGCGGCTAGCCGCAGAGCGTTTTGATGCCTTCTTCACCAGCGATCTCGCCCGCGCCCGCGAAACCGCTGCGCCGTTGGCCGCCGCCTGGGGCCAACAGCCGGTGGCCGTGCCCGGTTTGCGCGAGCAGAGCTTTGGCACCTGGGAAGGGCTGGATGTGCCCACCATCAAGGACCGCCACGGCGCAATGTGGCAAGACTGGCTGCTGCACCACGGTGACTTTGCGCTGCCTGGCGGCGAGAGCCTGCGCCAGTTCCACGCCCGGGTGCTGGTATCGGTGCGCGAGATCGCGGCGCAAGCGGCTGGGCAGCGAGTGGCCATCGTCACCCACGGTGGGGTGCTGGACATGCTGTGGCGCACCGCACACGGGCTGTCGCTGGACGGCTTGCGCGCCTGCGAGATTCCGAACACGGGTCTGAATCGCCTGCGCTGGACGGACGGCACGCTGCACATCGAGAGCTGGGCCGACGACGCGCACCTGGTGGGCATGCCGCCTCAGCCCAGCACGGTGGCGGGCGAACGCTGAATCAGCGCACGGGTGGGTCATTGCCCAGTCATCGCCCAACATTTTCCAAGTCACTGCCAAGTCACTGCCAAGTCATTGCCAACTGAGCGCCGACAGGTCGTTGACGAACAGTGGCATGTCTTTCCACACCCCCTTCAGTCGAGCGTTAGCCACCGTGATCCAGGTCGGCTGGTACAGATAGGCCGACACCGCGTCGTGCGCCACCAGGGCCTGCGCTTCGGCCATCAGCTTGTTGCGCTCTGCGGGGTCGATCGTGGCCTGCACCCGGGCCCACAGTGCGTTGAACGCCGCCGACTCGTAGCCCCAGTAGTAGTTGGGCCGCGCGAAGTTTCCAAAGTCCAGAGGCTCGACGTGCGAAATGATCGTCAGGTCGTAGGCTTTCTGGCCATACACGCCCGACAACCACTGCGCCCATTCGACGTTCTCGATCTTCGCGTTGATGCCCACCTTGGCCAGCATCGCCGCAATCACCTCGCCGCCCTGGCGCGCGTACGGCGTGGGCGGCAGTTTCATCGTCAGTTCCAGCGGCAGCGTCACGCCGGCCTGGTGCAGAAGAGCTCGTGCCTTGGCCTGGTCAAACGGGTTCAGGCCCGTCATGTCCACATAGCCCGGTGCGCCGGGCACCAGATAGCTGCCAATGGGTACGCCGTAACCGTCCGCTGCACCTTCGATGACGGCCTTGCGGTCGATGGCCGCGGCGATGGCGCGGCGCACGCGCACGTCGCCCAGCGGACCGCGCTTGTTGTTGATGGCCAGGATGGTCTTGGCGCGGCTGCCACCGACCAGCACCTGGAACTTCTTGTTGGCCTGAAACTGCTGCAGGCTGCGCGCCGCAGCCACGCGCGGGAACACGTCCACGTCGCCCGACAGCAGTGCGGCCACCTGCGCCGCGGGGTCGCTGATGAAGCGCATCGTCACGCGCTTGAGCTTCACGTCCTTGGCATGGCGATAACCGTCCCAGCGTTGCAGCGTCACCGCCGAGCCCTTCGCCCAGTTGTCCAGCCGGTAGGGGCCGGTGCCCACGGGCTGTGTGTGGTTGGTGGCCACGCTCTTGGGTTCAACGATCACGGCGGTGGCCTGGCCCAGCTTGAACAGCAGATCGGGGTCGCCGTTCTTCAGCACCAGCAGCACGGTGCGGGCGTCGGGCGTGTCGATGCGTTCGATGTTGGCAAAGGTGGCCCTGTCCTTGTTGGTGCTGGCCTTGTCGGCAGCGCGCTCAAAGCTGTACCTCACGGTGGCGCTGCTCAAGGGCTCGCCGTTGTGAAACATCAGTTGCGGGCGCAGCTTGAAGGTCCAGGTCTTCAAGTCGGGCGACACCGTCCAGCTCTCAGCCAGCAGCGGCGTGGTGCGGCCGTCGCTGGTGATCTTGGTCAGTGTTTCAAAGATGTTGTAGAGCACCACTTCGGCAATGGCACTGGCCGCGCCGGCCGTCGGGTCCAGACCCGTCGGTTCCAGCGTCATGGCCAGCACGGCGCTGTCCTTCTTCACCTGTGCGGTGGCGGTGGTGGTGACGCTTGCGGCAACCCACACCGCGGTCAACAGGCACAGCGCAGAACGGCTGCATGGGCTGGCGAATGAACGGGCGAATGACCGGGCGAATGAATAGACGAATGAACGCGCGCAAGAACGGGGGCTCGGTGTCATGGCGGCCTTTCTGTGGGGGCGGTGGAAACTGTCTTGCGGTGCGGCAGGCTTGAGGCTTCAGCGCCCGAGACTGCCGAGCACCATGGCACGGTACCAGCCAAAAGTGTCGCCCGGGGCGTTGGCAGCGCCCACACCGACTTCGCGGAAGCTCGTCGACATCATGTTGGCGCAGTGGCCGGGGCTGCGCATCCAGCCCGCCAGCGCCTCGGGCACCGAGCTGTAGCCCGCATAGACGTTTTCGCCCAGAGCGCCCCAGGCATAGGCTGCACGGGCGACACGGTCGCTCATGCTCGACCCGTCGCCACCGGTGTGCGACAGGGTGCGCCGCGCCGCCATGTCGCGGGCGTGTCTCAGCGCCGCTTGTTCAAGCAGCGCGTTCCAGACCACGGGCTCGGCAGGCTCAAAGCGCCGTGACCCGCAGGTGGCGCCGGCGACGCGATAGCCAGATAGGCCATGTAGTGCGCGGCATGGTCGCTGCCACCACGCGCCACGGTCAGCAAAGACAGCGGCGGGCGGTGCCGCAGGTCGGCGCCCAGCGCCGCAAAGGCGCCGTGTTCGGCCGCCAGCAGGCGCGCGGCCGCAGCGGGGCCTTCGCTGGCTTCAGCTAGCATCCGCGAGTTCAGCGAGTTCAATCTCTTCTCCTTCCACGAACACTCGCCGCAGCTGCAGCGCCGGCCCCTGCAACACCACCACGTCGGCCCAGGCGCCCGCTTGCAGCAGGCCGCGGTCGGCCAGGCCCAGGTAGGCGGCTGCAAAGCGGCTGACGCGCGCCGCCGCGTCGGTCAATGTCAGGCCGATGCCCACCAGGTTGCGCAAGGCCTGGTCCATCGTCAGCGTGCTGCCGGCCAGGGTGCCGTCGGCCAGGCGCACGCCGCCCATGCACTTGCTGACGGTCTGGCGGCCCAGGCGGTAGTCGCCGTCGGGCATGCCGGCAGCGGCCGTGGCGTCGGTCACCGCATAGAGGCCCGGGATGGCGCGCAGCGCGGCGCGGATCGCACCCGGGTGCACGTGCAGCAGGTCGGGGATGATCTCGGCGTGCTGTGCGTGCGCCAGCGCCGCACCGGCCACGCCGGGCGCGCGGTGGTGCAGGGCGCTCATGGCGTTGAAGAGGTGGGTGAAGCTGCTGGCGCCTTGCTGCAGGGCTGACACCGCGTCTTCGTAACTGGCTGCGCTGTGGCCAATCTGCACCCGCATGCCGGCCGCCACCAACTGCGGGATCAGCGCCAGGTTGCCCGCGACCTCGGGCGCCATGGTCACAAGCCGGATTGGCGCGATGGCCTGCAGCGCCAGCACTTCGGCCAGCGACGGCGGCCGCGCAAAGGCCGGCTGCGCGCCGAGCTTGTCGGGGCTGATATAGGGCCCTTCGAGGTGCACGCCCAGCAAGCGGGCGGCCTGGCTTGGGCGCCGGGCCACGGCGGGTGCCAGCGCGTGCAGCGCGGCTTCGATGTCGCCCATGGGCGCCGTCATCGTGGTGGCCAGCATGGCGGTGGTGCCGTGCTGCGCGTGCTGGCGCGCCATGGTGGTGGCGGCATCGCCCGCGTCCATGGTGTCGGCGCCGCCGCCGCCGTGCACGTGCAGGTCGATGAAGCCGGGCAGCAGGATCGGCGTGTGGTGGTCGGCGCGCACGGCCGCTTCGCCAATGACGTGGAGCTTGCCCGCAATGCCCGCAATGCCCACGATGCGTCCGCCATCGACGTGCAGCGTGCCGCGCACGAAACCGGCGGGGGTCAGCAAATGTCCCAACAACTTCATGTCTCAAGCCTCATTTCGCTGACAAAAACCGTGGTCGTCGCTGCGGCCGTACGACAGCCGCAGATCCACCGGTGCGCCGGTGTCCAGATACCCCACGCGGCTGATGAAGCGCAGCGCATGGCCCGTGGGCGCACCCAGCAAGCTGGCACTGCGTGCGTCGGCATGCGTCGGCGTGCACCGGTGTTCATCGGTGTGCATCGGTTCATGGTGCGGAAGGGCTGCGCCAGCCGCTGCGACAGTTGCCCAAGCAGCGGTGCGGTCGGGCGCAGGTCGGGGCTTGAAGCGG
>JAYSYB010000080.1:0-2338 GCA_043716775.1 Rubrivivax sp. | reverse complement strand
ACCGCCGGGGTAGCCCCAAAGGTACTTGACCCCTTCGGCCTGCAGGCAGCGAACGAGGATCTCCGAACCGTTGGGCTCAGCGGGCTGTGGATGGGGGGAGGAGGAAGCGGGCTGTGCAGAACCGTCGGCGACGGCGGCACGCTTGACTTCAGCGGCAGACATATCCATTTTCGAACCTCTGAGGTTTTCTCTGACGAAAATCCATCGGTGCACCTCTTGCGCGCCCTCGTGAGGCGGATTCGGTACCTGCTGGGCCTTGACAACCGCTGCCCAGGTCGGACGGCCGGTTCAGGCCATAAAGAACGTTTTGCGAAGCCTTTGATTATGCACCGACCGTGGGCCCCAGCCCAGCGCGGCGGCGCACCGCCCCGGGGCGGTGACATAATCTCGCGCGCCCAAACCGGGCTCTGCAGAGCTCCACCGCGTTGGCCACCGACAAAGAACTCACGGACTTTCTCAAGAGCATCGAGAAACGAGCCTTCAAGCGCGCGGTGTACGCGGTGCGCAGCGATGACGCCGCGCTGGACATCGTGCAGGACGCGATGATCCGGCTGGCCGAAAAATACGCCGATCGCCCGGCGGCAGAGCTGCCCCTCGTGTTCCAGCGCATCCTGTCCAACGCCACGATGGACTGGTTCCGGCGCGAAAAGGTCCGCAACGCGGTCTTGACGAACCTGTCAGAGTTCGCCCCAGCTGACGCCGAGTGGGACTTCGACCTTTTGGAAACACTGCATGCTCTCGAAGACACCATGGGCACGGAGAGCGCGGCCGACGCAGTGTCCAGGGCACAGATCCTGCAACGAATTGACGCCGAGGTTGAACAGTTGCCGGGGCGTCAACGGGAAGCGTTCCTCTTGCGTTATTGGGAAGAATTCGACGTGGCCGAAACGGCAGCGATCATGGGTTGCTCGGAAGGCAGTGTCAAAACGCATTGTTCCCGGGCCGTGCATGCGCTGGCCAAGGCCCTCAAGTCCAAGGGAATCACACTATGAGCAGCACACCACAGACTGCAGCCCTGTCGTCGCTAGAGGCGCGACTGGGCGCGCGCCTGGCCGGTGCGCTCACGGCACGGTCGCAGGCCCTGCCTCACGATGTCACTGAACGCTTGCGGTTTGCGCGCGAGAAGTCGCTGGCTGTTGCCCGCCAATCTCGTGCGACATCGCCGGCTGGCACCACGGTGGTCGGCGTATCGGCACACGGCAGCGCCACGCTGGGTAGTTTCATGCCCTGGTGGCAGCGCGCAGCTTCGGTGCTGCCGCTGCTTTTTCTGGTGGCCGGGCTGGTGATGGTTGACAACTGGGCAGTGCGCGAGCAGGTGCTCGCCGCTGCAGAGATCGACGCGCAGTTGCTGTCCGACGACCTGCCGCCTGCCGCGTATTCAGACCCCGGCTTCGGCGAATACCTGCGCAACTCGCCAACGCCGTGACCATGCTTCGCCGCCTGACTGCAGCTGTGCTGTGCCTGGCGCTGTCAGGCGTGGCAGCTGCAGAGTCCGCCTCGCAAACTGCCTCGCCGCTTGCAACTGCGCCGGCCTGGACCAGCCTGACACCAGCGCAGAAGCAGGCACTGGCCCCGCTTGAACGCGAGTGGGCATCGATCGACGCTCAACGCCAATCCAAGTGGCTCGTGCTGGCGGCGCGCTTTGCCACGATGCCGACCGACGAGCGCGCCCGCCTGCATGCACGCATGGCCGAGTGGGCGCGCCTGACACCGGCTGAGCGCAGCCGGGCTCGCCTGCAATTCCAAGACGCGCGCCAAGTGTCGGCCAACGAACGGCAGGCCAAGTGGCAGGCCTACCAAGCGCTGTCCGAGGATGACCGCCACGCGCTGGCACAAAAGGCCAAGCCGGCTGCCCGCACCGCTTCAGGCCCCGGCGCGGCGGCAGCTATCAAGCCGGCCGCCGTCGCAGGCAAGCAGAACGTGGTGCAGGCCACTGCGGTGCCGCGCTCACGCGCCGTGTCACCCACTTCCCAGCAGGTTCGACCCGGGGCGACCACGACCACCATCACCACACGCACGCCGCCGCCCACCCACAACCAGGCGGGCTTGCCGAAGATCGCCGCCACGCCAGGTTTTGTCGACCCATCGACGCTGCTACCGAGGAGGGGGCCGCAGGGCGCTGCAGTGCGCTCGGCCGCCGTTGCCAGCGGGCCTGCGGCTCAACCGTGACATCGGCTGCGGCGGAAATCGCCCGCCCGCAGGCAGCGCCCAGCCTGACGCGCCGCCTGGCCTGTTTCATCTACGAAGGCGTGCTGCTCTTCGGTGTGATCATGACAGCCGGCTTGGTCTACGGGCTGGTCACGCAGCAGCGCCACGCACTGACTGGCTCCGGCGGCCT
>JAYSYB010000079.1:0-21903 GCA_043716775.1 Rubrivivax sp. | reverse complement strand
GCTCAATCGCGCGCTGGGTCACGTAGGCCGGCAGGTAGCCGCTGTTGGCGACTGCAAAGCGCACGCGCCAGGTGTCGTTGCCCAGGGCGCGCACCTCGGCGCGCAGCACCTCCAGCTTGGGAAGCGACAGGCCGATCTGCAGCAGCCAGGCCGGGAAGCGCGCAGCTTCACGCTCGCGCAGCGCGGGTGGCGGGTTGCGCCAGTAGTTCATGCGGTCCCAGCCGCCAAATTCCACCATGCCGAGCTGCGGGTGGCGGTAGGCGTACCAGTCGACATAGGCCTTGCCGCTGCACTTTTCGTCGCTCCATTTCAGCAACTTCAGGTCGTCTTCCACCGGGTGTTCGCGGTACCAGTCGATCCACTTGTAGTCGCTGATGCCCGCCTCTTTGTTGGGCGACCAGATTTCCACCGTCCAGAAGAGCGCGCCCAAATGTTCGTAAACCCAATCCTGGGTGCCGGTGACGATCTGCTTGGGGTGATAGCGGAAGTCATGCCAGATGCTGACCGCCGGGTAGCCGGTGAGCTTGGCGCCGCTGGCCGAAAGGCGCTTGATCATCCACAGGTCTTCGGGCGTCATGTCGTCGTCGCTGTGCGTGCCCATGGGCCGCAGGATGACGCCGCTGTGGGTGTGGAAGCTGACGGCCGCGCCGATGTTGGGGTGCTGGGTGATGAAGTCCACCATAGCGCGCACTTCGGGTTCGCTGGTGGGGTAGGGGCCGGCGCCGTCCTGCTCGAAATCTTGCCGCCAGTGGGCCGGGAAGTTGCGGTTCAGGTCCAGGCCTTCGCGGTCGGGGTTGGCGGTGATCTTGAAGCCGTCGAAGTTCTTCAAGGTGCCCTCGGGCACGATGCGGTAGTAGTCGCCGCCAAATTCACCGGGTTCGCGCGCCACCATCAGGCGCGGCTCGGTCGCGTGTTTCTTGTACGGGCCGTGCGGGTCGGGGATGCGCATGCTGAGCATGCGGCCGTCGCCATCGACGTCTTCAATCGTCAGGCCGTCCACCGGCTCTTCGTCGAAGGGGTAGCGGCGTGTGGAAGAACGGATGTGGCGCGGCTTGTCGGCCAGCGCCAGCTCGGCGCCATCGGGGTTCAGGCGCGGCACCATGTAGACCACGCGTGTGTCCAACAACTGGCGGATGGCGGCGTCGCTGTCCTGGCCAGAGACGTAGCCCGAGACCAATTGGTGCAACCAATAAAGGCAGGCCGTGCTGGCCGTCAGTTCTGCCGCGTGGATGTTGCCGTCAACCCAGAACGCGGGCTTGTCGGTGTCGTCACCGGTGGCGGTGTTGGTGATGGCCAGCAGCCAGATGTCGCGGCCTTCAAAGCTCTTGCCGATGGACCGCAGGCTCAGCAGCTGCGGCGCGGCAGCGGCGTAGTCCTGCAGCAGGCGGGTCAATTCGGCATAGCGGTAGAACTGGTCGAAGCGGGGGACGGGGATCGCGGGCATGGCCATTGCTGTGAACTGAACCAGCTTCTGATGCTACCTGCGCGAGGTCTCGTCACCCTTACCCACTGACCCTTGAAAGGTGCTTGGGAATGCCGCGACGGCGGCGGTGTTTCGGGCCGACCGCGCGGCCTGAGATGCATCCCGTCGGCACCCGGTCTGCTAGCGAAGCCGCATGGGCCGGACTTCGGCAAGGAAGCCGTGAAAGTCGCGTTCGCTGGTGAATTCACGCCGTTCACCGGTCCGCAGGTCCTGCACGAAATAGCGGCACTTGCCGCGCCCGACCAGGACCCGCAGCAGGAAGCTTCGCTGACGCATCAAGCAGGGGCTCGTGACCATGACGCAACCTTAAGCCGAGGGCGTCATTGCAGCGTCAATGTGGGGCCGGCGCGGGGCCGATGTGAGCCGAAGCGTCGATGCCCCGCGCACCCAGTGCCTGGGAGAGTTCGTCGTACAGCCAGGGATCGACCGGCTGCGAGTGCAGGTACCCAAGCACCCGATCGACCTGTTGCTGGTTGCCATGGAAAAGCACCGTCTTCGCCGCGGCCGCATGCGCCACATACAGCTCGGACGAACCCATCCTTGCCAGCAGGGCATCGATCGGTGCGCAAGCGTCGCCTTCAGGCGCAGAGCGCATGCGCATGTCGATCAGGCGGGCCTGCGCGATCAGTGACAGTGTGGGGTCGTCGCCAGCGACGAGTTGTTCGCACACCTGCATGGCGTCTTCGATGCGACCCACCTTGCGCAGCGACCAGACCAGGTTGTTGCGCAGGGTGGGGGTGCTGTCGTACTCGCCAAGCGCCAGTGCTTCTTCGGCCACTGCGCAGGCGTCCGCGTCGCGGCCCAGGGCCGACAGTGCCCAGACCCGGTTGATGGCGACCTCGGCTTGCAGGTAGCGCGCGTTCAGGCGCGCCGCCAGCCCGTACGCTTCTTCCTGCAGTGCAAGCCCCAGCTCGACCCGACCGAGCTCGGCATGGGCGCTGCCCAGGCTGGTCAGGGCCTGGATCAGTGCTCTGCCAGGTGCTCGGCGGCGCAGCGTGGCGCAGAGCGCCGTGACCTCGTTCAGCACGTCGGCGCTGCGCCCCTGGAGGTTGGCCAGCTTGAATCTTTCCACGCACAAGCCTTCGGTGTCGGCGCATGACGCGGACGCCTGCGCCAGCGCCTGATCGGCGTCCGCAAGCCGCCCCTGCTGGATGCGCACCTCGGCCATGACCATGAACGCAACCGCGCGATCAGGGGGTGCCGCAACTTCATCGATGGCGCTGTGCGCTTCGGCTTCGGCGCCTGCGAAATCGCCTTGTTCGAGACGAATGCGCGCTGCCACCGAGTGCAGCAAGGCCCGGTCGGCGCTGGCCGTCACACGGCCGAAGGCGCGTTCGACAGAGGCCCGTGCTTCGCCGTGCAGGCCAGCCTGGCGTTGTTGCGCCGTCGCGAGCACGGTCGCGCTCAGGGCCTGCTGCACATTGCCGGCCAGCCACCAATGCTCGGCGATGCGCTCGTCGCGCAACAGGGCGCTGAAGTGGTGCGCCACGGCGGCATGCAGTACGGCGCGCAAGGCCTGCGGCGTCGCCCCGTAGATGCTCTGGCGAACCAGGTCGTGCGCAAAGCGATGCTCGCGCAACAAGCCGGCCGACTGCAGTTCGGCCACGGCTTCGGCACTGGCCCAGGCAGACAGTTCGGCGCAGGTCGCGATCTGCTCGACGGCGCGTGCGTCGCCGGCCACCGCGATGACCGTGAGGACGCGGCGCGCATTTTCGGAAAGGCCCCGCACCCGCCGGCGCACGAGCTCTTCAACACGCGACGGAATTTGCAGCTCTGAATAGTCTTCCGTGATGTCGTCCAGCGCGCTCGCCCAACCGTCCTCCAGCGCCACGAGCTGGCCGGCTTCAAACAGCGAACGCAGCGTCTGCAGGGCAAAAAACGGGTTTCCGCCGGTGCGATCGTGCAGCCAGCCTGCAAAGAGCTTCGGCCCCGCACCCGCACTGCTGAACGCGCCGAGCAGTTCGGTCAGTTGTGCAGCGCCAAGCGGCGCCAAAGCGATGCGCTCGATGTGCGCGGCTGCGTCCAGCGCATCCAGCAACGCCTGCAGGTCGGCAGTCAGTTCGTTGCTGCGGTAGGCCAGCCGCAGCAGCACGGTCGAGCGGCGCGCCAGGAAGACGATCAGCTCTCGCGTCGATGCATCGGCCCATTGCAGGTCGTCGAACACGACCGCGGCAGCACGCGTTTCAAGCAACTGCGCGATCGCCGCCAGCAACCGCGGCCTGGCCTGCGCTGCGTCTGCGGGTGGCAGTTGCTCGCCATCCAGCAGCGCTGGAACCAGCCGCGCCAGGTCGCGTCGCGCTTCGCCCAGGTCGGGCAAGGAAGCCTGTTGATCGTCGATGAGCGCGACGACGGGCCCGAAAGGCACTTGCTCGAGTCCCTCGCGGCAGGAAATCGACCAGGCTTGTGGCAGCGCTTCTTCAAGCAGCCGCGTCTTGCCGACGCCAGGTTCGCCGGCCAGCACCACGATGCGGTGCCCGCGGTCTGCGAGGAACGCTGCTTCCACGCTGCGGCCGATCAGCCGTGGCGGGTGCGTCACTGCCCGCGGCACGAGGCTGCCGGCGGGCGCTCTGCTGGCTGGGCGAAGGCCGGGTTGGCGCAGCGTTCGGGCCAACGCCAGCGTCTCTGGCGTCGGCCCGAGCCCGACATCGTTGCGCAGTGCAAAAAGCAGGCCTTCGTAGTGTTCGAGCGCTTCGTCAATGCGGCCGGCGTCGGGCGCCACGCGCAGCAGCGCCTGCACGGCATCTTCGGTGGGCTCGCAAGTGCGAAGCAACGCCAGCAAGGTGTCGCAAGCCCGCGCGGCCTGGCCGGTGGCCTCGTACTGCATCGCCGCTTTCATCGCCGACCCGCGCCAGACGCGCAGCAGGGCCTGCCGTTCGATTTGCGCCCACTCTTCGAGCAGCGGAAAGCCTTGGTACGACAGCGCAGCCAACAAGGGCTCGCGCTGCAGTTCTGCTGCAGCCGGCCAGTCGCCGCGGCCAATGACGGCACGGAACTCGGCCACGTCGGTCGGCAGCGTCAGCCGCAGCCGGCGAGGCTCGGCAGCTAGCGCATCGGGCACGGACCAGTCGCTGAGCAAGCGGCGCACGCGGTGCAGGTTGGTGCGCAGGTTGTGCAGGGCGACACTCTCGCCTCGGTCGGGCCAGAACAGGCCGATCAGCGTGTCGCGCCCGATCCAGTCACTGCGGTACGCCAGATAGGCGAGCAGATAGCCGGGCAGGTTGTCGGGCAGCGCTGACGGCCGCGCGCCGCCGCACCAGCGCGCCACGCCAAACAGTTGCAGCCTCCCCGCCACAGGCATCGGTTTCTCCGCGTCGGCCACCTTGATGGCGGCCGCACGGCAGCGTACCACCGCGCCCCGCGTGCAGGCTTGGCACGACGCGGGCCCCCAGCGACTGCTGGACGCCCACCGTCACCGTCGATCCACCTTCTCGACGTGCAAGGTGCTGGCCCGAACGAATCGGTCTTCATTGCCGAAGTCGTCGCTGGCTGCCAGCTCTACGCGGTAGTCGTGCCCTGCCGATTGGCCCAGAAGACTCAGTGCCAGCTTCAAAGTCACGAGCTGCCCGGTCGGGCCGCTGCCCGTGACGGCGGTGCCGGCCAGATGAAGCCTTGCGAACGGCGTCTCCAGCATCACCATCGTGCCCGGCAACTCGCCTGGCGAGCAGAGCACTCTGGACTCTCCGGCAAGGACGCTGCGCGTGGCTCCGGCATCGTCGTCGGCGCCATCGTGGCCAGCGCCCGCATCGTCCCGGCCGCCCGCGGCTTTGCGGCACAGGCTGAATGTGTTGCTGGCTTCGTCCCAGCGCACCCACAGAAGCGTGCCATGCGCGCCGCGAATGCGCAGGTCAATCGTCTTCAGGTTGCGCCAGACCTGGTGCGCGGGCACGGTCCAGGCCAGGTCGTAGCTCAGCATCTCGCCGGCTTGAACGCGTGCGCCGTCGGGGCTGAGCTCGAAGCCTCCGATGCTCAAGGTGGTGTCGCGGATGGTGGCGCGGCCGGCGCCGCTGCCGGGGGCGATGGTGGCGTTGACCGGGGACGAGAGATCGACGAAAAACGTTTCATCGGGCTCGTTGTTTGCCCCGCCCAGAACCGTGACCGCGACCGGTCCTGAGAGCGCGCCTGACGGAATGATCACGAGGCCGGAACTGAAGTTGTAGTCGGGGCTGACAACGGGTGGCTGGCAGTTGAAGCAAGCGGCCCGGGCGGTGCCGTCGCGGGTGCGGAAGTTCACCGAGACCTGCTGTGCGGCCGGATGGCTCAAGCTGACGGTGAAGGTTGCGGTCTTGCTGCCCGTCACGGGTTCGCTCAGCGAAATGTTGTTGATCGACATCGTGGGCGGGCCGTCATCGTTGCGGATCACGCCAATGGCGGTGCACGACTCCGCGCTGCAGCTGGCCCCGGAAGTGACTGCAATCGTGACGAGGATGTGCTCGTCCGGCTCGATCACGGTGTTGCCGCAGATCCGGATGCCGATCGAGAGCGTGCCGTTGGGCGTGTTGGGCAGGATGGTGAAGGCGACGTTGCTGAACTGTTCAAAGTCCACCCCCGCAGCGCCACAAACGGCAGCCCCGGTGGCCGGGTTGAAGTTGGCGCCCGACAAGGGCAGGGCCGAAACCGTGCCCGTCACGGTGCTGCTGTTCGTGCCAATGAAGTTGAGCGGCAGACTGAGGACTTTGGTGCCGGCATTGCCCTCAAAAACGCTGGCCCCGCTGAGCACCAGCGTCGGCGCGCCTGTCTGGGCCTGGGCCACACTGGGCAGCAGGCTGGCGGCGATGACCAGGCATGCCGGGGCCATCCAACGCCTAAAACGATGATCGTGACGTGAGTCCATGAGTCTTCCTCGGTGGGGTGAAAGAGGCGTTGCTGCATCAGTGCCGAGCACGCGCGCCACGCGCCAACGCCAGACGGGCGCTTGGTCTGTCAGCAGCTTCTCATCGGTGCGTCAACGCAGCGTCAATGCGGGATCAACGCGGCGTACACGCGGCGTACACGCGGCGTCATTGGCCTGCCGAACTAGGGTCCACGACAGCGACGCATCCTCAATGTCCGCAAGGCCCCGCAGCCACTGTGCGGCCACCCACCAGCACGCGCATCTCACCCGGCGCCAATGCCTGCCAGGGTTCGCCTTGGGTCAGCGGCGTGGTGGCGATGATGGCCACGCGGTCTTGCGGTGTGGTGTGCGCGGCAAAGTCCACCGCCAGGTCTTCGTCGGCCAAGATGGCGGTGCCGAAAGGGTGGGCGCGCTCCAGCACGTGCAGGCTTGTCGAGCAGTGCGCCCACAGCGCCTGGCCGTTGGACAGCAAGAGATTGAACGTGCCATGCCGTGCCGGCAGCGGCAGCAGTTCGCGCAGCGTGTGGCTCAGTTCACTGACCGTGGGCACACCGGCGTGCGCCTTGGCCAGTTCCTGCATCAGCCAGCAGAACGCATGTTCACTGTCGGTGCCGCCCACCGGACGAAAGGCGCCATGCAGCGGCGGCGCAAAACCCTTGAGGTCGCCGTTGTGGGCAAACACCCAATAGCGGCCCCACAACTCGCGCACGAACGGATGCGTGTTCTCAAGCGCCACGCGGCCCTGCGTGGCCTTGCGAATGTGGGCAATGACGTTGTCGCTGCGGATGGGGTAGCGCTTGACCAGTTCAGCCACCGGGCTGGTGCGCGCGCCGTGGTGGTCGATGAAGTGGCGCAGGCCGCGGTCTTCGAAAAAGGCTATGCCGAAGCCGTCCTTGTGCTCGTCGGCGCGCGTGGCCAGGCCGGCAAAGCTGAACATCACGTCGGTGGGCGTGTTGGCGTTCATGCCCAGCAATTGACACATGGTGGCGTCGAGGTGCCGACGTGTCGCGGTACGGCGGTTTGGCCCTGCGCGCCAGGTTCAGCGACTCTGCGTGGCGGTGACGACGACGAGGTTGGGCTCGGGCACGCAGTCCGGGCTGTTCAGGCCGTAGTTGATGGCCGAGAAGTTGCACGGCGCCGCAACCATCGCGTCAACCAGCGTGGTGCCGATGGTGATGGTGGCGAAGGCTGCATAACCCGGCACCGTGGCGGTGGAGTCGAGGAAGGTGTTGTCCACGGTGTTGATGAAAAACTCGGACGTGGCGGAGTTGGCCGCACTGCCGCGCGCCATGGCCACGGTGTAGCGCAGGTTCGACAGGCCGGTTTCCAAAGCGATCGGCGCATTGGCGGGCTTCGGCAACGGGAAGCGCGTGGCGCTGCTCACTGGCGCGTCGTAGCCGCCGCCCTGCAACACGAACTCGCCCGTGATGTTGGTGCTGGTGCCGGCGCGGCCGCGGCGCTGGAACACCGTGCCGTTGTAGAAGCCGCTCTTTACGTAGGCCAGAAAGTTGTCCACCGTCACCGGAGCGCGGTCGGGCGCTAGCGTCAGCACCAGTGAGCCGGCAACACCGGCACCGTTGTTGATCAGCATCGTCACCTGCGGTACCGCCACCGTAAAGGGCACGTTCGCAACGATCAGGCCGCCGCCCGATACCGCCACGCTCTGGCTGCCCACGCCCGACACCGTGCAGGTGTAGTAAGCGGCGGTCGCCGTGCTGATGTTGGGTGCCGTGGTGCTGCGCACGTAGTTGCGGCAGCCGGCGCCCGTGAAGGTGAGTGTCTGGTCGAGATTGCTGCCCACCAACGTGATGAGCATGGTGTCGCTGTAGCGCGCGCTGGTGGCGCTGAAAGCCGACACCGTGGGCGGCGGGCTGCCGCTGTCACCGCCGCCACCGCCGCAGCCCGCCAGCAGGGCCGACGTGAGCAGGGGCGCCAGAAAGAGTCGTGTGCATTGCATGGTATGGCCTTTCAAGGCATTCGGTCGATGGTTCATTCGAACATCAATTTGCTCATCCCGCGCCAGCTGAACAGCCGGCCCGGGTTCTGCGTTTCTTCCAGCATGCCCGACATCCTGCGCAGGATGCGCGGGCTCTTGCGCGCACGCCAGATGACCAGGTCGGCCAGCCACGGGCGGTGGTTCACTTTGCTGGCAGTTTCGTACATGTCGAAGCGCGGTTTCAGCGCCGTGAGTGAAGCTTCGTAACGCTGACGCACGGCACTGTCAGCCGCAGCGCCGCCTTGCAGGATCGCCTCGGCAGCGAGGATGCCGGTTTCCATCGCCTTGCCGATCCCTTCGCCGGTGAAGGCGTAGGTGCTGCCGATGGCTTCGCCGGTGGCCAGCATGCCGGGGCGCGACCAGCGTGCGCCCCGCATCGTGCAGCGCAGCGGTGCACCCTTGATGTCGCCTTGCAGCACACCCGTGGCCATGAGCTCGCGCGCGGGTGCGTGCAGGTCGCAGAAGGCGTCGAACATGCCGCGCAGGTTGACGTCCTGCATGCGGCCCTTGCTGCCGCGTTTGTCGTCACTCTGGATGTGGCTGCCAGTGAGGCCGGCGCCGATGTTGAACAGGCCACCCGGCGCCGGGAAGATCCAGCCGTAGCCGCCGCGCAGCCGCGGGTGCCAGACGATCTGCAACTGCCGGATGTGCGGCACCAGCGCGTCGTTCTTGACGTAGCCGCGCAGCGCCACGCCGCTGGGCGTGTGGCGCTCGCACAGCCCGGCCGCCGTCAGTGCCTGCGGCACCGCACCCGTGGCCAGCACGACCCAGCGGGCCGTGATCTCATGGAACGGCCCGCCCCGGCTGACCTGCCCGGGGGTCTTGAAGCGCGCGCCGACGACCTGGCCGTCGTCCAGCAGCGGCGCGTCAAAACGCAGCGGCGTGATCAGCCGCGCACCGGCGCGCTGCGCAGCGCGCACCAGCACGTGGTCCAGCACCTTGCGCGGCAGCACCGACAGCGAACCTGGCACGTCTACCATGCCGCCGCGCGGGCCGACGCAGCGCACATGCTGCACGGGCTGGGCGAGTGTGGCGACCTCGTCATAAACGCCCAGCCGGCGCAGCGCGGCGTGGCTGTCGGGGATGAGCCCGTCGCCGCAGACCTTGTCGCGTGGAAAGTCATGCTGGTCGACCAGCAGCACGTCCAGGCCGGACGCCGCCAGGGTCTGTGCGCAGGCGCTGCCGGCGGGGCCCGCGCCGATGACCAGCACGTCGCAGCAGGGCGGGAAAAGCGGGGGACTTTGGGGCTCATTCATGGGTGCGCGGCATTGTAGGCAGCGCCCCGGTGTGAACAGTCCTTGACCGGGCGCAGGTTGAGCGGTCAGCCCGAGCAGTCACCCAGAGTTCGAGCACTACGCCAGGAAGCACCGCGCCGAGACCACCGCCCGGGTCGTCGCCTACCAGGCGGTGGACCACCCGAGCGAAAAGCAACTGGTGGCGCTGGCGCGCGAGCAGTTTCTCAAGATTGACCGGGTAGCGGGCAGGCCGGTGCCGACTTGAGCTGACGGGGTGCGCAAGCCTGCAAGTTGACCGCCACCGCCAGCTAGCGCGGGTCAGCCCGCCTTCACCTTCAACCGCCAAGCATGCAGCAGTGGTTCGGTGTAGCCACTGGGCTGTTCCTTGCCTTTGAACACCAGGTCCAGCGCGGCGCGATAGGCGAAGCCAGTGTCCCAGTTGCCGGCCATCGCCTGGTACAGGGGGTCCGCTGCGTTCTGCCCGTCCACCACCGCCGCCATGCGTTGGAAACTCTCGTGGACCTGCTCGGCGCTGACCACGCCGTGGTGCAGCCAGTTGGCAATGTGCTGGCTGCTGATGCGCAGCGTGGCGCGGTCTTCCATCAGGCCCACGTTGTGGATGTCGGGCACCTTGCTGCAGCCCACGCCTTGGTCGATCCAGCGCACCACGTAACCCAGAATGCCCTGCACGTTGTTGTCCAGTTCCTGCTGTCGGTCTTGCGCGGACCATTTCGCTTCTGCCACCACCGGCACCGTCAGCAGGCCGGTCAGCAGGGCTTCGTACTGCGCGTCGACATCGAGCTTTTCCAGTTCAACCTGCACCGCGGCCACGTCCACCTGGTGGTAGTGGATGGCATGCAGCGTGGCCGCCGTGGGGCTGGGCACCCAGGCGGTGTTGGCGCCAGCCTTGGGGTGGCCGATCTTCTGCTCCATCATGGCCGCCATCAGGTCTGGCATGGCCCACATGCCCTTGCCGATCTGCGCCTTGCCGCGCAGCCCGCATTGCAGGCCCACGAGCACGTTGCTGCGTTCGTAGGCGGCGATCCACTCGCTGCTTTTCATGTCGCCCTTGCGGCGCATCGGGCCGGCGAGCATGGCGGTGTGCATCTCGTCGCCGGTCCGGTCCAGGAAGCCGGTGTTGATGAAAGCGACGCGGCTGGCGGCGGCGGCGATGCAGGCCTTGAGGTTGACGCTGGTGCGGCGCTCTTCGTCCATGATGCCGAGCTTCACCGTGCTGTCCGGCAGGCCCAGCATCTGTTCAACGCGGCCGAAGAGTTCGGCCGCAAAGGCCACCTCGGCGGGGCCGTGCATCTTGGGCTTGACGATGTAGACGCTGCCGGTGCGGCTGTTGACGATGCCACTGATGTTGGACGTTCTGCCCTGGCGCTGCAGGTCGTGCAGCGCGATGGTGGTGGTGACCACGGCGTCGAGAATGCCTTCGGGGATCTCTTTCGCGCCATCCCACAGGATCGCCGGGTTCGTCATCAGGTGGCCGACGTTGCGCAGGAACATGAGGCTGCGGCCGTGCAGCACGACGTCGGCACCGCCATCGGCGGTGTGCGCAGCGTGATAACGGCGGTCGGGGTTGAGGCCACGGTGGATGATGCGGTCGCCCTTCTTCACCTCTTCGGTCAGCGTGCCCTTCAGGATGCCGAGCCAGTTGCGGTAGCCGACGATCTTGTCGTCCGCGTCCACCGCCGCCACCGAGTCTTCGAGGTCGAGGATGGTGGACAGGGCGGCTTCCAGCACCACGTCGCTGACACCCGCGCTGTCGGCCTTGCCGATGGCTGCGGTGCGGTCGATGCGGATGTCGATGTGCAGGCCGTGGTGGCGCAACAGCACCGACAGCGGCGCTGCTGCGTCACCTTGGAAACCCACTAGCGCCGACGGGTCGGCCAGGCCGACGATCTGGCCGCTGGCCAGCGTGACCAGCAGCCGGCCGCCGTCGACGCGGTAGTGCACGCTGCCGACATGGCTGGCGGTACTGCCCACCGCGGTGCCGGCCAGCGGCACAGCCTGGTCCAGAAACGCGCGAGCGTAGGCGATGACCTTGGCACCGCGCACCGGGTTGTAGGCGCCGCTGCGGGTGGCGCCGCCGTCTTCCGGCAGCACGTCGGTGCCGTAGAGCGCGTCGTACAGCGACCCCCAGCGCGCATTGGCGGCGTTGAGTGCATAGCGCGCGTTGAGGATCGGCACCACCAGCTGCGGCCCGGCTTGCAGGGCCAGCTCGGCATCGACGTTGGCCGTGGTGGCCTGCACCTGCGCGGGCACGGGCTGCAGGTAGCCGATGTGCTGCAGGAATGCGCGGTATGCGGGCATGTCCGTGATGGGGCCCGGGTGCGCGCGGTGCCAGTGGTCCATCTCGGTCTGCAGGCGGTCGCGCTCGGCCAGCAGCGCGGCGTTGCGCGGTGCCAGGTCGCGCACGATTGCGTCGAAGCCGGCCCAGAAATGGGCGGGTGCGATGCCGGTGCCGGGCAGCACTTCGTCGTCGATGAAACCCTGCAGGGCGCTGTCGACGTGCAGGCTGTGGCGGGTGGTTCGCATGGTGTTGGTTCTCTTCAGGTAGAGGGGTGAAAGTGCTGCAGCACATCGCGCAGCGTGCGCCCAGTGTGCGTGGGCTCGGTGCCCAATTGTTCAGGCGGCGCGCCGCTGCGGTTGATCCACAAGGTGGTGTAGCCAAACCAGGTGGCGCCAATGGCGTCCCAGGCGTTGCTGCTGACGAACAGGATCTCCCGCGCCGGCAGCTTGAGGGCGGCCGTGCCGACGGCATAGGCGGCGGGGTCGGTCTTGAAGCGGCGCGTCGGGTGCACGCTGAGCACGTGCTGCAGCAAGTCGGCAAAGCCGGCGCTCTTGACGGCCACCGCCAGCATCTCGGGGTCGCCATTGCTGAGAACGCCGGTGCTGACGCCACGCTGCTTCAGGTCGGTCAGCACTTCGTGGTTTTCAGCAAAGGCGCTCAGGTGGCGGTACTGGTTCATCAGCCGCTCTTCGGTGGCGGGTTGCAGGTCCAGGTTCAGGCGCAGCGCGGTGTAACGCAGCGCAGCACGGGTAATGTCCCAGAACGGCCTGTACTGGCTGCTGCCGGCGCTGTCGTGCGCACCGCTCATCGACACCAGCCGGGTGTATTCGATCTGCTTGTCGCGCCACAGCAGCGACAGCCGCTCACCGTGCCCTGGGAACAACTGCTCGGCCAGCATCGCCACGCTGTGGACGTCGAAGAGCGTGCCGTAGGCGTCAAAGAGTACTGCGCGAATTTTCATGGCAACAATCTATTCGATGTCGGCTGCGGCATTAAGTGCGCGCTACGCGTTTGATTCGTGCGTCTGATATGGATAATTGTCAGCCATGGATAGGCTCAAGCAAATCGAGTCATTCGCCGCCGTGGCCACCAAGGGCAGCCTCACGGCCGCCGCCCATGCCGAAGGCGTGGCGCCGGCGGTGATCGGCCGGCGCATTGATGCGCTGGAAGGGCGGCTTGGGGTGAAGCTGCTGGTGCGTACCACACGCCGCATCACGCTCACCCACGAAGGCAGTGCCTTCCTGGAAGACTGCCAGCGCCTGTTGATCGACCTGGCCAACGCCGAGGCCAGCGTCAGCGAAGGCGGCGTCAAAGCCAGCGGCCACCTGCGCATCACGGCACCCGCCGGCTTCGGCCGCCGCCATGTCGCACCGTTGGTGCCGGCCTTTCTGGCACAGCACCCGGACGTGAGCTTGTCGCTAAACCTCAGCGACCGGGTGGTGGACATCGTCAACGAAGGTTTTGACTGTGCGGTGCGCGTGGGCGACCTGCCCGACAGCAGCCTGGTGAGCGTGCGCCTGGCCGACAACCGGCGGCTGTGCGTGGCCGCGCCCGCCTACTTGCAGCGCGTTGGCACACCGGCGACACCGGCTGAGCTGATGCGTCACCAGTGCCTGACGCTCAGCTCAGACGCCAGCCAAACCCGCGGCTGGGCCTTTCGCGTCGACGGCGAGTCCATCCACCTGCGCCCGGGCGGCCGCCTGGACTGCAGCGACGGCCAGGTGCTGCACGACTGGTGCCTGCGCGGCCTGGGCCTGGCCTGGCGCAGCACCTGGGAAGTGGCGGACGACGTGGCTGCCGGTCGCCTGCAGGCAGTGCTGGAAGACTGCTGTGCGCCACCCAACGGCATCTATGCCGTCTTCCCGCACGCCAAGCACTTGCCGCTGCGGGTGCGGCTGTGGATCGACTTCGTCAAGCACAACTATGGCGACCCGAAGTACTGGTCGGGTTCAGGGTCGCTGTAGATCATCTGGCCTATGAAAAAAGGGCGCCGAGGCGCCCTTTGCACTGTCTGACGGGCTGCCTGCAGCAGAGCCGCTTGCTTCTTCGCGTTATTTCTTCGCGCCAGCGTCGGCCATGCACTTCTTGATGTGGCTGGTCTTCGCGGCGCCGGCCAGCTTCTTGTCTGCGGCGGACTTCTCGCAGGCGGGGCTGGCAGCAGCAGCGGCGGGCGCAGCGCCAGCGTCCTTCTCGCACTTCTTGACGAAGCTGGTTTTGGCGGCACCCGCCAGCTTCTTTTCGCCTGCCTTGGCTTCGCAGTCGGCGTTGGCCGCAAAGGCGTGGCCGGCAAAGAGGCCGAGCGTGGCGAACGCGATCGTGATCAGAGACTTCTTCATGGGACGGGCTCCTCAGGTGGTTTTCAATGGGTTTTTGAACGTACGGCGAATGCGCCGCTGTCGATTGCATCAGAGCCGAAGACGTGCGGCTACCGGTGAACGCACGGGGGTGCGAGCGCGATGACGGCTGTTGTTCAGATGTTGCGCATTGCCGCTGCTTCCTGCGCCGCATGCAGGCGCGCCACCAGAACCCGAATGAAGGCCTTGTCGAACAGATAGCGCGTGGACAGCGACAACCGCTCCAGGCTGTCGGGTGTGAATGACACGGTGGTGGCGGGTTGGGACACCAGGATGTCCACCGTGTGCACGCGCAGCGCCGGGTTGGGTGCCAGGTAGGCCATCTCGCCAACCGAACTGCCAGCCCCCAGCGACGCCACGCCGCGGCCGTCGCGGTATACCTCCACCTGGCCTTGGGTGACGATGTGAAAGCTGTTGCCTGCTTCGCCCTTGCGGTACAGCGCCTGTCCAAAGGAATGGCGGTGCCACGACGCGCGGTGCACCACTTCCCACAACTCCACGTCGCCGAAATCTGCAAAAAATTCCAGCGACCGCAGCAGCGTGAAACGCTCGGAATCCAGCACTTCCTGCAGCGGCCCGCGCAAATGCGGCGCTTGTGCGCTCAACTGTGACAAGGCCTGCGAAAACTCGTCCCAACTGGCGGGGCGCAGGTCGCGGTCTTTCGCCAGGCTGCGCTCGATCAGTGCGTGCAGCGCCTCGGGCACGCCGTCGCGCAGCGTGGCCAGCGGCGGCGCGGTGCTGTTGAAGATCTGGTGCATGATGGCTTGCTGTTCAACTGCATCGAAGGGCGGGCGCCCGGCGATCAGGTGGTACAGCACAGCGGCCAGCGAATAGATGTCGGCGCGGCAGTCCAGCAAGTCGCCATCCAGCTGCTCTGGCGACATGTACGCCAGACTGCCCACACGGTAAACCTGCGTGTTGTCGGCGCCCAGATTGAAGACACTCCCGAAGTCGGTCACCTTGACGTCGCCAATCTGGTCGCCCACCAGCGTGACCAGCAAATTGGCCGGCTTCACATCGCGGTGGATCAGACCCTGGCGGAAGCAGTAGCCCAGTGCCATCGCGCACTTGAAGCCGATTTCCATCGTCTGCGTCAGCGGCAGCAACTTGTCGGCGCGGCAGTAGCGGCGCAGCGTGACGCCGGCCACATGTTCCATCACAAGGTAGGGTGACTCGGCGTCAGCCACCGCGTCCAGGATCTGCACCACGTTCGGGTGCTGAAGCCGCCCCACCAGCGCCGCTTCGGCGGCGAAGAAGCGCTGCTGAAAGTGGGCGTCACGGGCATTGACAAGCGCCCCGACGCGCACGCGCTTGATCGCCACGTCCTGGTTGCGAAAGGGGTCGTGGGCCAGGAAGACTTCGCTCGTCGCGCCCTCACCGATCTTGGACTTGATCAGGTACTTGCCAATGCGCGACGGCAGGCTGGGGCCCATCGAGGCAAAGTTGGAAGGGACGGGTGGCGAGGGTGGCAGTGGTGGCATGAGGACGACGCAAGGCTCGCGCATGGTCGCCTGAGCGCCGCTCACCCGATGGCTGAATCAAAGGCGCGAAGCCCGCGCTTATCAGCCCTGGCAAAGGCTCAAAAGTAGAATCGTCCGATGATCCAAGCAAAGCAGGAATTGCGGCAGGCGCTGCAAGTGGCGCTGGCCCAACTGGCACAGGAATCTGGCGCGGCCGTACCCGTGGCCACTTTCGAGTCCCCCAAGCAGGCCAGCCATGGCGACCTGGCCATCACCAGTGCCATGCAGCTGGCACGGCCGCTGAAGAAAAACCCGCGTGACCTGGCCAACCGGCTGGTGCAGTTGCTGCAGGGCCAGGCCGCCGTGCAGCGCTGGGTGAAGGCCCTGGAAATTGCCGGCCCCGGCTTCATCAACTTGCGACTGACGCCGGCTGCCAAGCAGGCGGTGGTGACCGAAGTGCTGGCCGCGCGCGAAGCTTTCGGCCGCCAGCCTGCCAGCGGCGACAAGGTGATGGTGGAATTTGTTTCCGCCAACCCCACGGGTCCGTTGCATGTGGGGCATGGCCGCAACGCTGCCTTGGGTGACTGCATCTGCAACCTGCTGCAAAGCCAGGGCGCCGATGTGCTGCGCGAGTTCTATTACAACGACGCCGGCGTGCAGATCGCCAACCTCGGCATCTCGGTGCAGCGGCGGCTGCAGGGCTTCAAGCCGGGTGATGTGGGCTGGCCTGAGCAGGCCTACAACGGCGAGTACATCGCCGACATCGCTGCCGACTTCAGCGCGAAGAAGACCGTGCGTGCCGATGACCGCGAGTTCACGGCCAGCGGCAACATGGACGACCTGCAGGACATCACCCTGTTTGCGGTGGCCTTCCTGCGCCACGAACAAGATCTGGACCTGCAGGCTTTTGGCGTCCACTTCGACCATTACTTCCTGGAAAGCAGCCTCTACAGCAGCGGCCGGGTCGAAGACACCGTGCAGCGCCTGATTGCGTCCGGCAAGACCTTTGAAGAAGGCGGCGCGCTGTGGTTGCGCACCACCGACTACGGTGACGACAAGGACCGCGTCATGCGCAAGTCGGCGCCAGCAGGCGCCGACTCGACGGTTCGGGACGGCAGCGTGTACACCTACTTCGTGCCCGACGTGGCCTACCACCTGACCAAGTTTGAACGCGGCTACAGCAAGGTCATCAACGTCCAGGGCACCGACCACCACGGCACGGTGGCGCGGGTGCGTGCGGGGCTGCAGGCCCTGTCCGAAACATTCAGCCTGGGCATCCCGGCGGGCTACCCGGACTACGTCCTGTACAAGATGATCGCGGTCATGAAGGACGGCCAGGAAGTGAAGATGTCCAAGCGCGCCGGCACCTCGGTGTCGGTGCGCGACCTCATCGACTGGTCCAGCCGGGACGCGGTGCGTTTCTTTCTCATCAGCCGCAAGGCCGACACCGAGTTCACCTTTGATGTCGACCTGGCGCTGAAGGCCAACGACGAAAACCCGGTGTTCTACGTGCAGTACGCGCATGCGCGCATCTGCTCGGTGCTGGCGGCCTACGCAGGGCTGCGTGACTTTGCGGCGGCGAACCTGTCGCTGCTGATCGCGCCGAGCGAGGACGCACTGATGCTCAAGCTGGCCGATTTCCCAGAGATGCTGACCCGCGCCACCGCCGACCTGGCGCCGCACGATGTGGCCTTCTACCTGCGCGAGTTGGCCGCAGCCTTTCACACCTACTACGCCAGCGAGCGTTTCCTGGTCGATGATGCGGCCCTGGCACGCGCCCGCATGGCGCTGCTGTCGGCCACGGCGCAGGTGCTGTGCAATGCGCTGGCGCTGCTGGGTGTGTCGGCCCCCGAATCGATGAACCGTGAAGTGGCGGCTGTCGCCGAACTGAGCCAATGAGTGAGCGAATGAGTGAGCCCATGAACTTGCAGCGTGGCGGCTTTGCGATGGGCCTGGTGGCCGGCCTGCTGGTGGGCCTGGCGCTGGCGTTGGGGGTGGCGCTGTACATCACGAAGGCGCCCATGCCCTTCGTCAACAAGGTGCCGCAGCGCACGGCCGAGCAGGACAACGCCGAGACCCAACGCAACCGCAACTGGGACCCCAACGCCGCGCTGGGCGGCAAGGCGGGTGTGCGCGCAACCGCTGCCGCCAGCGCCGCCAGTGCTGCATTGGCCGCCACTGCGGCCAATGCCGCTGCGGCGGCAACCATGCAGGCTGCGCCTGCGGCCTTGCCGTCAACGACTGCGGCTTTGCCGCCCACGGCCGTTCCCGTCAAACCGCAGTCCAAAGACCCGGCGGCCCTCCTTGCCGGTGAAACGCCGGCCGCCGCGCCGCCACAGCCGCGGTCCACCACAACGGCTGCTGAACCGTTTGTCTATTTTGTGCAGGCCGGGGCCTTCACGCGCAATGAAGACGCCGAACAGCAAAGGGCCAGGCTAGCGATGATCGGCCAGGGCGCCAGGATCACCGAGCGTGAACAGGCCGGGCGGACTGTCTACCGTGTGCGTTTGGGCCCCTACCCGGCACGGGCCGACGCGGACTCGCTGCAAATCAAACTGCAGGAACAAGGCATCGAGGCGCAGATCGTGCGTGTCGAAAAGCCTTGAACGGGCCGCATTGTCTTCACCGGAACTTGAACCGCCGAGTGCACTCCACCTCAGCAAGCCATCCCGGCACTTATTTCCCACTTGAAAGGATTTCCATGCAACGGCGCGACTTCTCCCTCCAACTGGCCGGTGCAGGCCTTGGGCTTGCGGTGACTGGCCTGGCGCAGGCCCAAGGCACGCCCAAGGAAGGAACGCACTACGTCAAGCTGTCAACGCCCGCTCCGGTGACGTTGCCAAGCCCTGACAAGAAGATCGAGGTCGTGGAATTCTTCTGGTACGGCTGCCCGCACTGCTACGCTTTTGAGCCCACGCTGGAACCCTGGGTCAAGAAGCTGCCGGCCGACGTGAGCTTCCGCCAGGTGCCAGTGGCCTTCATGGCGCAGTACCAGATCCATCAGAAACTCTTCTACGCGCTGGAAGAAATGGGCCAGTTGCCGGCAATGCATCGCAAGGTCTTCAGCGCGATCCACCAGCAAAACAAGCGCCTCGGCAGCGAATCGGAAATCCTTGCCTTCGCCACGGCCAGCGGCATGGATGGTGCCAAGCTCGCTGAATCCATGAAGTCCTTCGGGGTCAGCACCAAGGTCAACCGCGCCAAGCAGTTGGCAGAAGCGTACAAGATCGACGGTGTGCCGGCGTTGGGCATCAACGGCCGCTTTTACACTTCGGCCACGCTCGCGGGCACCCACGAGCGTGCGGTGGCGGTGGCGGACTTCCTGATCCAGCTGTCGCGCACCAAGGCCTGAAGCGCTTCCAGCCCTGGCCTCGGAAGGCCCGGCTGGTCGGTGAGCGCAACACAAGGCCGACGCGGCTTGAATTCACGCCGCGATGAGCCAGCGGCACGGACGTTGTGGCTATACTGCCCTGCAAATTTCGTGCCGCCCAATGCCTCGTTCCCCCTATTTCATACCCTTGACCCGGCGCCTTGCCCTGCTGCTGGGTGCGGTCAGCGTGGCCGTTTGCATGCCCAGCCGGGCCGAAAAGGCCGACCGCAGCAAGCCCATGGTGGTGGAGGCGGACCGCGACGCTGTGCTGGACCTGCAGCGTCAACTGCTGGTCTACACCGGCAACGTCGTCATTTCACAAGGCACCATGATCCTGCGCGCCGAAAGGCTTGAAATGCGCACCTTGGCCGACGGTTACCGCGCCGCCAGCGCGCTCGGCTCTGCAGCCAAGCCCGCCACCTGGCGACAACGCCGTGACGGCGTCGATGAAAGTGTCGAAGGCAGCGCAGACCGTATTGAATTCGACGGCCGCGCCGACACGCTGCGCTTCATCGGCAACGGTGCCGTGCGGCGTCTGCGTGCGGGCACGGTCGCCGACGAGATCACCGGCGCCAGCATCCTCTGGGACAACACGGCCGAGGTCTTCAGGGTCGAAGGCGGCACGGCCACGCCTTCCAACCCGACCGGCCGGGTGCGCGCAGTGCTGAGCCCGCGCGCTGAAGGACCGGCCTCTGCGCCGTTGACCACGCCGCTGACACCCAGCCGCGCCCTGGGGGAGAAGCGTTGATTTCAGCGGAGGCCGTGCCCGCGTCCGTACCCGCGATGGCAAGCCGGTTGGAAGCCGAACACCTGCGCAAAAGCTACGGCCCGCGCGTGGTGGTGAAGGACGTTCACCTGGCCGTGGGCGCGGGTGAGGTGGTGGGCTTGCTCGGCCCCAACGGTGCCGGCAAGACCACCACTTTCTACATGGTCGTCGGCCTGGTGCGGGCCGACGAAGGCCAGATCCGCATCGACGGCAAAGCCGTGGAAGGCTTGCCGATCCATCGCCGTTCGCGCCTGGGGCTGTCGTACCTGCCGCAAGAGGCATCGATCTTCCGCAAGCTCACCGTGCAGGAAAACATCCGCGCCGTGCTCGAGCTGCAGCTGGACGCCGAAGGCCGCCCCTTCAAGACCGCAGTCATCAACGAGCTGCTCGACAAACTGCTGCAGGACCTGTCGATCGACAAGCTGCGCGACTCGCCCGCCCCCGCGCTGTCGGGCGGTGAAAGGCGGCGCGTCGAGATTGCGCGCGCGCTCGCCACGCAGCCGCGTTTCATCCTGCTGGATGAGCCCTTTGCCGGCGTCGACCCGATCGCCGTCATCGAGATCCAACGCATCATCGGTTTCCTGCGAGCGCGTGGCATCGGCGTGCTCATCACCGACCACAACGTGCGCGAGACGCTGGGCATCTGCGACCGCGCCTACATCATCAGCAACGGCAGTGTGCTCGCTGAAGGCACGCCACAAGAAATCGTTGCCAACGCCGAGGTGCGCAAGGTGTACCTCGGCGAACACTTCAAGATGTGACATGGGACCCCCAGGCTTGTCGCTTCGCGCCTTCGCCACCCCATGGACCCGCAGGGGCCGCTACCGGCCGTGGGGCTCGGCCTTCCCTTGGGGCGGCCCTGCGGGAGGCCGGCCGCGATGAAGCCATCCCTCCAGGTAAGACTTTCCCAGCACCTCGCGCTGACGCCGCAGCTGCAGCAGTCGATCCGCCTGCTGCAACTGTCCACACTGGAATTGCACCAGGAAGTCGGGCAGATGCTCGACCAGAACCCGTTCCTGGAAGCAGAAGAAGACGCACCCGCCACGCCTTTCGAAACCCCCATCGAACGCCAGGCAGCAGACCGTGTGGCCGACCGCGTGGCCGACAACGAAGCCCCCGACGCGCCCGCCGATGCGGGCGAGGCCGCCACCGAATTGCGGGCCGAAGAGTTCGGCACCACCGAGCGCGTTGACTGGGAAAACGGCACCGAGTCTGATGACTTCGACGGCATCCGCGAAACACCTTCGTCAAACAGTGCGGGCACTGGCGAAAGCGACGACGGCGAAGCCCACGACCGCCGCGCCAGCGCCGGGTCTTTGCAGGACCACCTGCGCTCGCAGCTTGTCGGCATGCGCCTCTCAGCCGACGACCACGCAGCCATCGAAGTGCTGATCGAATCGCTGGACGGTGACGGCTACCTGGCCGACACGCTGCAGGACATTGCGGAACGCCTGGCCGCGATGCTCGGGCTGGAAGGTGCTGAAGACCGCGAGACATTGGACGAGCGTTTGCGCTGCGGCCTGCGCTGGCTGCAAAGCTTGGACCCGTTGGGCGTGGGCGCCAGTTCGCTGGGCGAATGCATTGCGCTGCAACTCAAGGCCACACCGCGCTGCCCGGCGCGACAGGTGGCGCTGCGCATCTGCGACCAGTACCTGGAATTGCTGGCCAAGCGCGACATGAAGCGCCTGACCGCGCTCACGGGGGCCGATGAAGGGCTGGTGCGCAGCGCGCAGGACTTGATCCGCGCGTGTGAACCCAAGCCGGGGCGGCCTTTCACGGCAGCAGAAGCCAACATCGTCGTGCCCGATGTCGTCGTGCGCAAGACCGGCCGCGGCATCAGCGTCACGCTCAACCCCGACGTCATGCCCAAGCTGCGCATCAACGACATCTACGCCCAGGCGGCGCGCGGGCTGCGCGGTGCATCAGCCAACCCGGGCATGTCGTCGCGGCTGCAGGAAGCGCGCTGGTTCGTGAAGAATATCCAGCAGCGTTTCGACACCATCCTGCGCGTCAGCAAGGCCATCGTCGAAAGGCAAAAGGGCTTCTTCACGCACGGTGCGATCGCCATGAAGCCGCTGGTGCTGCGCGAAATTGCCGATGAGCTGGGTT
>JAYSYB010000078.1:0-2348 GCA_043716775.1 Rubrivivax sp. | reverse complement strand
TGCGGCGTGACCACCAACCCGACAGCGCATGTTTCAGCGGTTCGGGCTTGCCAACACCCGAAAACGGTTCGCGCATCACGTCCTGCACCAGTCGGTTGATGCGGTCGACCATCTTGCGGTCCTGCTTCTGCCAGTAGAGATAGTCGTCCCAGGCTTCGTCGGAGAAAACCAGTTTCACGGCAGCAGGGCCCGCTCGACCCCCTGACCACTGCCCAGCTGGGCCAGGGCCGACAGCAGGCGCCGGGCGTTGGCGGGGCTGCGCAGCAGGTAGGCGGTTTCCTCCAGTGCCTTGAAATCCTCCAGCGACAGCATCACCACCGACTGGTCTGCGTTGCGGGTGATGATCAGCGGCTCATGGTCGTTGCACACCCGGTCCATCGTCTTGGCCAGGTTGGCGCGCGCCGCGCTGTAGCTGATGGCGTCCATGGTTGGCTCCTTGAGTTGTACCGATAATTGTACAACTATGGGTCGCGGAGATCAATTTGACCGGGGCGGCCGGCGATGCCGTCGGGGCGCAGACGGCCAGGGCCTGGCGTCTCAGGCCGACCGCCAGGCCACGCCGTCGGTTTGTGGCTCGGCTCGCGCCCGGCCCAGCGCCTCCGGCGTTTGCAGGATTTGCGGCAGCCGCTTTTTCCACCGCCCGCGGCCGCTGAAACGCTCGGCCAGCGCAGATTCGGTCAGCGCGCCGGGTGTGGCGGCCAGGGTGTCGGCCACCGCGCGCATCTGCGCCGGCAGGTCGGCCGGCCAGGGGCTGCGGGCGACGGCTGGCGTCGCCATGGGCGTGGCGATAGTGGCGTCGGCGGCGGCGTCCGCATCCGCGTCGTCGCCGGTGTCGATCTCGACCTGCACCGGCCCAGCCGTAGGCCTGCAGCACAGCGGCGTCCAGCTCGTCGTGCAGGCTGCGCAGCACGCTGACCAGGCCTTGTCCGTGCAGCAACTTGTCCTTAAGGCTGAGCGCCTCGCCGCTGCGCAGTTTGGCCAGCACGTTGTGCAGGCCGGTCAGCGTGACCGATTCGTGCGCCGCCTGCCGTGCTTTGCGGTGGGCGTCGAGTTGCTCGGCCAGTTGGCGGATGCAGTCGGTCAGCTCAGGCGTCAGGCCGGTGTCTTCGGCGGGGAAGGGGAAGGTTTTGAAGCAGCGGGTCTTGTTGTAGCGGGGGTCGTTGCCGATGCCCAGGCGACCGCCAGTAACCAATGACCATTCCACGTGAACTTGGCTGCTCAGCACACCGAGAGCAACCGCGTCGTCTATGGCGATTGCGACCAGCATGTTGTCCGGGAGGATTTTTGATTCAAGAAACTGAAAAAAGCGGTGCTTGCTGGTTTCGACAGTGGCGATGTAGCGAGTCAGGTCTGCGCACATCGCCCGCAAATCGCGGCGCAAGCGCCTGTGCAACCACCAGTTCTCGCGAACCGACACCAGACGGTTCTGGTCGCGCTCTGGCTTTACGCGCTCCAGAAGCCATTGAAATACGCCAGGGAAGTCCCTGCGCACTGCTTCGGACGCCAGGCCGCGGAGATCAATGACCAAGACGTCGCGCGGTGCGCTGGCAAGGTCTCTGCCATGGCGGTATTCGCGAATATGTCGATCCAAGTTGGCGACGGTCCCCAACCCCAAAGCAGCGGCCTCGTTGCGGGAGACGATGAAGCCGGCCCCACCAATTTCATGTCCCCTGCTGCTGATGCCGGCGTTTGCGACGACCGTGCTTGCACCCGTTGCATCTGCACCCAGCCGCAAGTCGGCGTGCAGCAGACCATGTCGCTCGTCGAGCCGAACCTCTACTTCTTCGCGGCCGCTGGCAGTTTCTTCGCCCACCACAAGCAATCGGCCTTCTTCGGTGCCGGTGGTGCCGACACTCATCGCAATCCGAACCGCCGCCCCTTGTGCGCTGTCCACCCAAGGGTGATCAGAAATCGCAAAGGCCAGCGTCAGCGGGTTCTTGGCGCCCAGGTGCGCCTCAATCACGCGGCGGTTGAAGGTCTGGCGCAGGCTGTTGGTGGTGATGAAACCGAAGCGGCGCGCCTCTCCGGCCCGCACGGTTGCTGCGGCATGGTTCCACCAGTACATGACAAGGTCGGCGCTTTCGGGCACCTCCGCCCAAACGCCACGCAGCGCCTGCACATAACCATCGCCCAGCGCGGCACGCATGGCCCCGGCGCCGATAAACGGCGGATTCCCCACGATGAAATCCGCCTGCTGCCACGCCGCCTGGCGCGGGTTGACATACGCCCACTGCGCCACCCGCGCCGCGTCATCGGGCACCGCCTCGCCGGTCACCGGGTGCGGCTTTAACGTCTTCCCGTCCCAGCGGGTGATGACGTGGCCGGCCGCATCCGCCGCCGCTTCCACC
>JAYSYB010000077.1:0-21933 GCA_043716775.1 Rubrivivax sp. | reverse complement strand
AGCTGAAGCTGTTGTGCACCAGGTCACCGGCCACAAAGCCGGCAGCGCGCATGGCCCGCGCCGTGCGCCAGTAGTCGGGGGCAAAACCTTCGGGTTCGTAGATCGGGCCGGGTGATTGATAGACACGCCGTGCCGGGCGCAGGGCGCGTTGCGCTGTCCACCCCAGGGCTGAAAAGCCGCCGAAGACATGGCCGCCGCGTTCGGCCTGCTGGCGTTCAAGCAGTTCGTGTTTGCGCGTCACCGGCAACTGCGCCAGCGCGACGCGGGTGGTCACGCTGTCGGCGTCGATGTGGCCCAGGCGCTGCGCCATTGCCGGCACCGCCATGGCGGCGCGCAGTTGCGCTGGCAGCGCGGCCATCAAGGCAGCTTCGCGTTCGGCGGGGCTGCGGGTTTCAAGGGTTTCGAGGGTGTCGCTCATCGATTCAGTCCTCTGCGTCCCAGCGCGTCAGGCGTCGCTTCACCTCATCGACCAATCTGCGTTGCTCGGCGGCGGTCTTGATGGTCTGGCTGTCCCACTGTGGCGTGAGCGCCAGCTTGCGCGCCATCCGCGCGGTGATGGCGCCTTCGTTCAGCGCCAGTTCCACCACGCGCTTGCCGCGCAACTCAAAGCCGTTGCCGCGCTCGGCCAGCTTCAGGTCGCGCAGCGCGCGCTTGATCTGCGCCAGCGCGTCGTCGGGCTTGAAAGGTGGCGCTGCAAAGCCGAAGCTGTCGTCGCTCATGACCACCCTCAGGACAACCACCGCTTGCGTCGCTTGTAACTCTTGCCACCCTTGAAACTCTTGCGCGGGTTGTCATCACCACCACCGCCCATGCCGAGGTAGAACTCCTTCACGTCCTCGTTTTCGCGCAGGTCTTTGGCGGCCCCTTCCATCACGATGCGGCCGCTTTCCAGGATGTAGCCGTGGTCGGCATAACGCAGCGCCATGTTGGTGTTCTGCTCGGCCAGCAGAAAGGTGACTTTCTCTCGCTGGTTCAAGTCTTTCACGATCTCGAACACCTCTTCCACGATCTGCGGCGCCAGGCCCATGCTGGGTTCGTCCAGCAGCACCATGTTTGGGTTGGCCATCAGCGCGCGGCCAATGGCGCACATCTGCTGCTCGCCGCCGCTGGTGTACGCCGCCTGACTGCTGCGGCGCTCCTTCAACCGCGGGAAGTAGCCATAGACCTTCTCAAGCGTGGCCGCCACCGCCGACTTGCCGTCCTTGCGCGTGTAGGCGCCGGTCATCAGGTTGTCTTCGATCGACAGGTGCGCAAAACAGTGACGCCCCTCCATGACCTGGATGACGCCGCGGTTGACCATCTCCGACGTGCTGAGCTTTTCAATCCGTTCACCCCGCAGTTCGATGCTGCCCTTGGTGACCGCGCCACGCTCCCCCGCCAGCAGGTTGCTGACAGCCCGCAGCGTGGTTGTCTTGCCCGCCCCGTTGCCGCCCAGCAAGGCCACCACGCCACCCTCGGGCACCTGCAGGCTCACGCCCTTCAGCACCAGGATGACGTGGTTGTAGATGACCTCGATGCCGTTGACGTTGAGAAGGATGTTGGACATGCAAGAACCGTGTTGATCAAGCAAACGCCGCAGAACCGGCTTCGCCGGGCCGCTGGGGTTGCCCCCTTGAGTGGGGGTGAGCGGGACAGGAACAGTCGGGGGACTGTTCCTCGCCAGCGAACGCAAAGCCGCTCCGGGGGTGGGCCACTAGCTTTGGCATTCGGCCGGCGCGCGCCGCGTCAACTTCTTTTCACCGGCGTACTTTTCAGCAGACGCCTTGACCAACGGCTTGATGATCTGGTCATCGGCCTGCAACCAGTCCGATGACCAGGTGAATTTGGCGCCGTTCCAGGTGTGCACACGGGCCCAGGCTGAACCCATGTGGTCGAAGCAGCTGGTGGACACCGGGCGCATGACGCCCTTGAAGCCCAGCGTGTCGAGCTTGGCCTGCGTGAGGTTCAGGTTTTCATAGCCCCAGCGCGCCTGCTCGCCAAGCATGATCTTTCCCTTGCCGAAGCGCTCTTGCGCCGCGCGCACACCTTCTACAGACAACATGGCGCCGACCACGCCGCGCATGTACAGGACTTGGCCGACTTCTTCTTTCGGCCCGGTGCCCTGGCCCTTGTCGTGTACCTTGGCCAGGATCTCCTTCACGACGGCGGCTTCGGGCTCTGCACCGTGCTGCATCATCACGGCGCTATAGCCCTTGGCCGCTGCGCCGATGTCGCGCAGGTCGGGTTCCGCGCCGCTCCACCAGGTGCCAAACATCTTCTCGCGCGGGTAGCCTGTGGCCACGGCTTCCTTGATGGCAGTCGCGGTCATCACGCCCCAGGTCTGCATGACCACGAAGTCGGGCTTCTGCTGGCGCACCTGCAGCCAGATGGCTTTTTGTTCCACACCGGGCGCGGGCACTGGCAGCAGTTGCAGCTCAAAGCCATGCATCTTGCTGCGCTCTTGCAGGATAGGCAGCAGCTCTTTGCCGAAAGGGCTGTCGTGGAAGACGACGCCGATCTTCTTGCCCTTGAGCTTGTCCCAGCCGCCTTCTTGCTTGGCAATGTGCTGCAGCACCGTGTCGCCCGCCACCCAGTAGTGCCCGATGAGCGGGAAGTTCCACTTGAAAACACCGCCGTCGGCCGAATCGCTGCGGCCGTAGCCCGACGTGATCATCGGAATCTTGTCGGTCGGGATCTTCTCGGTCAGCGCGAAGGTGATGCCGGTGGACAACGGCTGGAACACCGTGGCCCCGCCGTGTTTGCCTTTCAGGCGTTCATAACATTCCACGCCGCGGTCGGTGGCATAGGCAGTTTCGCATTCTTCCACCAGCGTCTTCACGCCGTTGATGCCGCCGCGCACGTTGACCAGCTTCATGTAGTCGGCAAAGCCGTTGGCAAAAGGCGTGGCATTGGGCGCCACAGGGCCAGTCCGGCCCGTCAGGCTCGGGAAGAACTGCACCTTGTCCTGGGCCCAGGCCGCAGACAGGGACAGCGTGCTCAGGGCCGCAGCCAGCGCGATCGATTGGAACTTCATGGGTCTTGTCTCCAGAGGTAATTCAGGGTCACACGCACTCGTCAATGCTTGCCGTAACTGGCGGCCCGTCGGCCATGCGAACACTTGAAACTCAATGCGGCGTCAATGAGGGAAGGGCCACAACCGCATCTTCTCTTTGCCGATGCTCCACAGCCGCGCCAGGCCATGCGGCTCGACGATGAGGAAGAAGACGATCAGCGCGCCAAACACCATCAGTTCGGTGTGCGCGACGGCGGCCGTGCTGATGGTCAGGCCCACCACAGCGCCCAGCGCCGGCAGGGCCTGGTTCAAGAAGATCGGCAGCACGACGATGAACGCGGCGCCAAAGAAGCTGCCCATGATGGAGCCCAGGCCGCCGATGATGATCATGAACAACAGCTGAAAACTGCGGTCGATGCTGAAGGCCGCCGGCTCCCACGAGCCCAGGTGCACAAAGCCCCAAAGCGCACCCGCTACGCCGACGATGAAGCTGCTGACCGCAAAGGCCGTGAGCTTGGCATACACCGGCCGGATGCCGATGACGGCGGCTGCCACGTCCATGTCGCGTATGGCCATCCATTCGCGCCCAATGTGGCTGCGCACCAGGTTCTTCGCGGCCAGCGCAAACAGCATCAGAAACCCAAGGCACAGCCAGTACTTTTCCAGCGGCGTGTTGATGGTGATGCCAAAGAGATTAAGGCTCGACACCGAGACCGACCCCGACGACGAGTTGTTGGTGAACCAGGACACGCGCAGAAAAGCCCAATCGACAAAAAACTGCGCGGCCAGCGTGGCCACGGCCAGGTACAGGCCCTTGATGCGCAGGCTGGGAATGCCAAACAGCACTCCCACCACCGTGGCGCAGGCGCCACCCAGCAGCACGGCGGCCAGCAGCGGCATGCCGTCGATGCGCACCATGAAGTTATAGGCCGCGTAAGCGCCCACTGCCATGAAGGCCCCGGTGCCCAGCGAGATCTGCCCGCAGTAGCCCACCAGGATGTTCAAACCCAGCGCAGCCAGCGCCAGGATCAGGAATGGGATCAGCACCGCGCGGAAGAGGTATTCGTCGGCCAGCAGCGGCACGGCCACCACTGCAAAGGCCATCAGCAGCCAGATGCCGACGCGGTCTTGGGTGATGGCGAAGACCTGCTGGTCGGCACGGTAGCTGGTCTTGAACTGACCGTTTTCGCGATAAATCATGGTCAGACCCGATCAATGATCTTTTCGCCGAACAGACCTTGTGGCCTGATCAGCAACACAAACAGCACCAGCACGTAGCCGAACCAGATCTCGATGCCACCGCCGAAGAACGGGCCGACATAGACCTCGGACAGCTTTTCGCCGACACCGATGATCAAGCCGCCCAGGATGGCGCCCGGCACGCTGGTCAGCCCACCGAGGATCACCACCGGCAGCGCCTTCAGCGCCAGCACCGACAGCGAAAACTGCACCCCGAGCTTGCTGCCCCAGATCATGCCGGCCACCAGCGCGACAAAGCCCGCAACGCTCCAGACGATGACCCACACCCGCGACAACGGGATGCCGATGCTCTGCGCCGCCTGGTGGTCGTCAGCCACGGCGCGCAGCGCGCGGCCGGTGGCGGTTTTCTGGAAGAAGAGGCTCAGGCCCACCACCAGCGTGGCCGCGATGGCCGCCGCGTAGAGGTCTTCCTTGTTGACGAGGATGCCGCCCTGGAACGTGCTTTCCAGCAGAAACATCGGGTCCTTGGGCAGACCGATGTCGATCTTGTAGATCTCGCTGCCAAAGAGCGTCTGCCCCAGGCCGTCCAGAAAGTAGGCAACCCCCAACGTCGCCATCAAGAGCGTGATGCCTTCCTGGTTGACCAGCTTGCCCAGGACCAGCCTTTCAATCAACCAGGCCACCGCCACCATCACCAGCATGGCGCCCACGAAGGCCAGCACGTTGGCCAGCAGCTTGTTGTCAAAGCCCAGCAGTGCCGGGAACCATTCTGCAAAGCGTGCCATTGCCAGAGCCGCAAACAGCACCATCGCGCCCTGCGCAAAGTTGAAGACACCGCTGGCCTTGAAGATGAGCACAAAGCCCAGTGCCACCAGCGAATACAGCATGCCGGACATCAGGCCGCCGATGAGGGTTTCCAGAAACGGGCCCATCAGTGTGAAGTCCCCAGGTAGGCGCTGATGACTTCGGGGTTGGCGCGCACTTCATCGGGCGTGCCGTCGCCGATCTTCCTGCCGTAGTCCAGCACCACCACGCGGTCAGAAATGTCCATCACCACACTCATGTCGTGTTCGATCAGCACGACCGTCGTGCCGTACTCGTCGTTGACGTCCAGGATGAAGCGGCTCATGTCCTGCTTTTCTTCCACGTTCATGCCGGCCATCGGTTCGTCCAGAAGCAGCACTTGCGGTTCCATGGCCAAGGCGCGGCCCAAATCCACACGCTTCTGCAAGCCATACGGCAGGCGGCCGACAGGCGTCTTGCGGTAGGCCTGGATTTCCAGGAAGTCGATGATCTTCTCGACGAATTCGCGGTGTTCGCTTTCTTCGCGTTCGGCCGCACCCCACCGAATGGCCTGTTGGAACAGGTTCGTCTTCATGCGCAGGTTGCGCCCGCTCATGATGTTGTCGATGACGCTCATGCCCTTGAACAGCGCCAGGTTCTGGAAGGTGCGCGCCACGCCCATTTCAGCTACCTGGCGGCTGTTCATGTGGCTGAAGGTTTGGCCGCGAAAGCTGATGCTGCCTTCTTGCGGCGCATAGACGCCGTTGATGCAGTTGAGCATGCTGCTCTTGCCCGCGCCGTTGGGGCCGATGATGGCGCGCACTTCGTGTGCACGCACATCGAAGCTGATGTCGGTGAGTGCCTTCACGCCGCCGAACCGCAGCGAAATGTTTTTGACGTCGAGGATGACGTCGCCGATCTTGCGGTCGTTCGAGCTGTTGATCATGCCGCCGCCTTCACGGCCGCGTAGGTCTTGGCATCGACGATCGGCAGCGTCGCGCTGACGCTGCCGCTGCGGCCGTCTTCAAACTTCACGGCGGTCTCGATGAACTGCTCGGCCTTGCCAGCGTACAGCGCATCCACCAGCACCTGGTACTTGTCGCTGATGGTGCCGCGCTTGACCTTGCGCGTGCGCGTCATTTCGCCGTCGTCGGCGTCCAGTTCCTTGTGCAGCACCAGGAAGCGGCTGATCTGGCTGCCGGCCAGCAGCGCGTCGGCAGCAAGGTCGGCGTTGACCTTCTCGACACAGTCGCGCACGAGTTCCAGCACTTCCTTCTTCGCTGCCAGGTCGGTGTAGCCGGCATAGGGCAGGTTGCGCCGCTCGGCCCAGTTGCCTACAGCGTCGAAGTCAATGTTGATGAAGACGCAGACCTTTTCGCGCTTGTCGCCAAAGGCCACGGCTTCCTTGATGAAGGGAAAGAACTTGAGCTTGTTCTCGACGTACTTGGGCGCAAACATGGCGCCGTCGTTGGCGCCGCCGATCAAACGGCCCACGTCCTTGGCGCGGTCGATGATCTTCAAATGGCCGCCTGCGTCCAGGAAGCCGGCGTCACCGGTGTGGTACCAGCCATCAGCGGTCAGCACCTCCGCGGTGGCGGCCTTGTTCTTGTAGTACTCCTTCAAGAGCCCCGGACTCTTGACGAGGATTTCGCCGCTGTCGCTGACCTTGATTTCCACGCCGTCAATGGGCACGCCCACGGTGTCGGCCTTGACCTCGTGGTCGGGCTGCAGGCACACAAACACAGCCGTTTCGGTGCTGCCGTAAAGCTGCTTCAGGTTGATGCCGATGCTGCGGTAGAAGGTGAAGAGGTCAGGTCCGATGGCTTCACCGGCCGTGTACGCCACGCGGACGCGGCTGAAGCCCAGCGTGTTGCGCAGCGGGCCATAGACGAATATTTTGCCCATTGCATAACGCAGTCGGTCAGCGGCACTTACCGTCTTGCCGTCCATCAGGTCCGGCCCCACACGCTGGGCCACTGCCATGAAATATTTGAAGAGCCAGCGCTTGATGCGCCCCGCGTCTTCCATGCGGATCATCACGCTGGTCAACAAGCCTTCAAAGATGCGCGGCGGCGCAAAGTAGTAGGACGGCCCAATTTCTTTCAGGTCGATCATCACCGTAGCTGCGCTCTCGGGACAGTTGACGACGTAACCGCAGGCCAGCCACTGCGCGTAGCTGAAGATGTTCTGCCCGATCCAGGCCAGCGGCATGTAGGCCAGCACTTCTTCCTGCGCCGTCAGTTTGTCGAAGCGTTGCCCGGCGGTGGCGCGGTCCAGCAGCGAATGGTGCGTGTGCACCACGCCCTTGGGGTTGCCGGTGGTGCCGCTGGTGAAGAACATCGCGGCCACGTCCTGCGGCTGGCAGCGGGCCACGGCGTCGTCGAAGAATTTCGGATTTGCCGCGTCGTGGGCCTGTCCCGCAGCCAGCAGCGCGTCGATTGAATCCAGCCCCGCTTCGCGGGTGCTGCGCATGCCGCGCGGATCGTCAAACCAGATGCGCTGCAGCGTGGGGCCGTTTGCGCAGGGTCCGGCGCGCAGTTCCAGCAGCTTGTCCACTTGCTCCTGGTCTTCGACGATGGCGAAACGCACCTCGGCGTTCAGGATCGGGAAGGCGTATTCGGTGGCCGCTGAGTCCTGATATAGCGGCACAGGGACGGCACCCAAGGCCTGCGCGGCAAGCATGGCGGCATACAGGCGCGGCCGGTTTTCACCCACCACCACGACGTGGTCGCCGCGTTGCACGCCCGCCTGCGCGAGACCGCAGGCCAAGCGGCGCGTCAGCAGCGCCAGGTCGGACCAGGTGGTGGTCTGCCAGATGCCGTAGACCTTCTCACGCAGCGCCGGCGCGCTGGGGCGCGCCTGGGCGTGGCCTATCAGCAGGGCGGGGAATGTCGTCGGCACGGAGGATGAGGCGTTGTGCATTGCCGGGAATTCTGAGCATTAGTTTGACGCCAGGTTGTCGTTGTGACGACAATCCTCGGGTTCATCCCAAGAGGCGTTTCCCGGACTCAAACCCCATGGCCACCCGCACCTTCCCGTCCGCTTCGCGTGCCACGCCGGTGCAGACATCGCGTTCGCGCGCGGCCGGGCCCGACGACTTGGCGCACATCCACTGGCTGCCGCAACTGGACGCGGATGAGCGCGCGCGCGTGGTGGCCGACATGCGCGTGGTAATGGTGGAACCCGGTGAACTGGTGTGCCGAGTCGGCCGGCCCGTGACCTACTGGTTTGGCGTTGTCGACGGCCTCTTGAAGATGAGCAACGACAGCGCGGCCGAAGACGGCACCGGCATCCCCATCACCTTCACCGGCGTCTCTTCAGGCGGCTGGTTTGGCGAAGGCACGGTGCTCAAGGGCGAGGTCTACCGCTACAACATCCAGGCCCTGCGCAAGAGCGTGGTGGCGGGCGTCACGGCACCCACTTTCCACTGGCTGCTGGGCCGCAGCATCGGCTTCAACCGCTTCGTCATGAACCAGCTGAATGAGCGTCTGGGCCAGTTCATTGCCGCACGCGAGATCGACCGCATGACGCACCCGGACGAACGTGTGGCGCGCAGCCTGGCCGCACTCTTCCACCCGGTGCTGTACCCGGGCGTGGGCAACATGCTGCGCATCACGCAGCAGGAACTGGGCTACCTCGTGGGCCTGGGCCGCCAGCGGGTGAACGAAGCGCTGGCGGCGCTGCAGGTGGCGGGCGTGATCCGGGTCGAGTACGGCGGCGTTCGCGTGCTCGATCTGGACCGGCTTCGAGGCTACCGGACCGCAGCCCGGCCCGCTTGAGCGGGCCTGGCGCGGCGGGCTGCTGCACCCACGCCGACAAGGCCCAGCAGCATCAATGCCACGGCGGCCGGCTCAGGCACCGGCGCCGGCATGGCAGACAGCGTCAGCAGCACCGGGTCATGGTCCGAGATCTGGTCCAGGAACTCGGCATTGGCATGCACCACGTCGTAGAGCGGGCCGCCATTGTTGAGCAAGTTGCTGCTGACCCACATCTGGTCCAGCGTCTGCAGGTTGCCTTCAAAGGCGTAGGAATAGCGTTCGTTCTCGGGCAGCGAATTCGTCATGTTCGTCAGCCCCGCAGCCGCCAGCGGCGCCAGCGACGCCGCAAACTGGAAGTCATTCAAGTCGCCCATGACCACGATGTTGGCGTTGGCGTTGATCGCCAGCAGCCCCTGCACAAAGCTGCCGACCGCATGGGACTGCGCCAGACGCTGCGTTTCGCTGCTGTTGACGGGCGGCTGGTTGGGCCCGTAGAGCGGCTCGTCTCCGCCCTTGCTGATGAAGTGGTTGGAGATGACGATGACCTGCTGCCCGTCGACGCTGAACTGCGTCACCAGGGGCTTCCTGCTGTTGGTGAATGCCGTGTTCGTGGGGTCGATGCGGCCCGCGCCCAGGTTCAGCACGATCTGCCCGCCCGCCGACGTGGCCGCCACCGAATCGAGTGCGCCGCCCACCACGCCGGAGAAGCTAACCCGTGAAGTGTCGTACATGAAAGCCTGGCGGATGTTGCCACCAGGTTGCCCGCCGTCGGTGTTGTTCTGCGGCGTCACGCTGACCCACGCGTAGTTGCGGCCGCTGGCGGTGTTGAGCGCGCCGGCCAGCGTGTTCAGCGTCACGTCAGCCGACACCACGCCGTTGTTGGTGGCGCCGTTGTTGTCTTGAATCTCCTGCAGCGAAACCAGCTGCGGCGAGCCGAGGTTGCCGGTGATCTGCGCCGCAATGGCCGTGAAGCGCGCGGGCGTGGCATTGCCGCCAAGGTTCTCCACGTTGTAGCTGGCCATGCCGAAACGGCCCGGCGCGATCGTCACCGATTCGCGCACCAGCGCGTTGCTGACGACGGTGGCCTGCTCGGTCAGCAGCAGCTTGTAGTTGTTGAAGCTGTAGTCCAGCACGCCCGTCACGCCCGACAACACTGCGCCGCTGTTGACGTTGGGCGACGCGGTGATGCGGTTGTCGATGATGATGCGCTGGCCGTTGAACTGCCCGGGCCCTATCACCAGGCCGCCGCGCGGCGACGTGAAAGTGCCCGCCGCGCCGGCCTGTGCCGATGCGTACAGCGCCGTTTCACCCGTGCTGACGTTGGTGGGACCGCTGCTTGTTGCCGACGGCAGGCTGACGCGCATGCCTTCCATCGATTCATAGAAGTCCATGCTGTAGAGCTGCGGCCGCAGCACGTAGCCGGGCGTCGTCTCCACATTCCCCAGGCCCGCTGAGATGGCGCTGGGCAGCAGGAAGCCGGCGCCAATGACGATGGCTGATGGCAGCGCATTGCCGCTGCTTACCGTGGTCCAGGCGCCCGCGAATGCGGCGGTGGCGTTGATCTGGGTGACGGTCAGGTTGCTGGCGTTGTTGCCGGGGCGAAATTCCTGCACCCGGCCGGTGACCAGCACGCTGTCGCCCACCAGTGGCTTGGCCAGCGTGCTGTTGAAGACATAGACGGCGTCCGACGTGAGCAGGTTGCCGTCGCCGCTGTCCTGGATCCAGAAGCCGCCTGTGTCGCGCGCAGTGACGATGCCGGCGATGCCAGTGACCTGGATGTTCGCCCGCGGACTCAGGTGCGAAGTGCCCTGGATGCTGCCGATGCCCTGCGCCCAGGCGCTGCTGGAGGCCAGGGGCAGCAGGAAGGCGATGGCGAGCGCGCGGCCGATGGCGTGTTGGCGGGGTCGGACTGAAGAGGTGTTCATGGTCGGCTCCTTCAGCGGCGGCGGCGCGCGACGAAACCCACGGCAGCAAGGCCGGCAAGCATCAAAGCCAGGGCGCCGGGTTCAGGCACGGCACTGACGCTGAAGCGCAGGTCGTCGATGGCCAGGCCGTGGTCGTTGCCGATGTCGTTGCGTTCCACCCAGCGCAGCCACAACGTGTCGCCTGCGGCCCACGGGGCGATGATGCTGCCGCCCAGGCCACTGACCAGGCCGGCGCTGTTGCCGGCAACCGTCGCGGCCGTCGCGCCGACCACGGGCGACGTGAAGTCGAAACTGCCGCCCGGTGCGGTCCAGCTGGTGACGCTGCTGAAGGCAGATCCATAGCCGTATTCCAGCACCAGGGTCTGTGCGTTCGTGTTACCGCCGTTGCGCCACTGTTCGCCGTTAAAGGTCACACCGAAGCCAGCCAATGCAGCGCCCGTGCCATTGGTGAAAGCGACGGCGATCCAGCCCGCCACGGCATTGCTGGCGGGTGAGCCAAAGTACGCGCCCCCCGAGGCCACGCCGCCAAAGGCGCGTTCGCTGCTGCCGCTGTCGCCAAAGGACCGGAAGCCGCCGGTGTTGCTGGTGTTGTCGGTGGCGTAGGTGGGCACCGCCGCGCCGATGGAATTGACGAGGCTCCAGCCCGCCAGCGTGCTGTCATCAGCCCAGGCATTGGCGGTGCCGCTGGAAGCCAGGGTGTCGAAAGTCTGGCTGTAGCTGAAGGCGGGCGACGTGATGGTGACCGCAGCGTGGGCGGGCGCCAACGCCAGCGCCAGCAGCGGCCATGCAGCGCGGGTGAATCGGTGCTTGATCAGGGTCTTGCTCATGGTTCGTCCTCGTGAGGGGTTTGTGGAGACGCGTTTTGGAGAGGCCCGGGCTTTGGACTGGACGATAGCCGTCGCGCCCGAACCACCGAGCACCGATGATGCAGGCCGGTCATGACAGGACTGGCAGGGGCGAACCCCCGGACTTCGCTGGCCGGCAGGGCTTTGCGGCGGTCCGCCAGAATGCGGCCCTCATGCACACCCTGGGCTCCCGGGCTCCTGCGCACCATGCAATACGCCGTACTTTCTTTCTTCCTGACCGTGGCCGTTGCGGCCGCCGGCGCTGCTGCCGCACAGACAGTCGCACAAACAACTGCACAAGCAACTGCACAAAAAACTGCACAGTCAACTGCACAGACAGGCCCGCCCCTGCCCGCTGGCATCACCCAGGTGACCGCAGTTGAAGGCATCACCGAATACCGGTTGGCCAACGGCTTGCAGGTGCTTTTGGTGCCCGACGACTCCAAGCCGACGACCACCGTCAACGTCACCTACCGCGTCGGCTCGCGGCATGAGAACTATGGCGAGACCGGCATGGCGCACCTGCTGGAACACATGGTGTTCAAGGGCACGCCGACAACCAGGAACGTCTGGGCCGACTTCACCAAGCGTGGCCTGCGTGCCAATGGCAGCACGTCGCTGGACCGCACCAACTACTTCGCCAGTTTTGCGGCCAATGACGACAACCTGCAGTGGTACTTGAGCTGGCAGGCCGACATCATGGTCAACAGCTTCATCGCCAAGAGCGACCTCGACACCGAAATGACGGTGGTGCGCAATGAATTCGAAAGCGGCGAGAACAACCCCGGGCGGTCACTGCTGCAGAAGATATTCGCCACCATGTACCAGTGGCACAACTACGGCAAGAGCACGATCGGCGCACGAAGCGACATTGAAAACGTCGACATCCCGCGCCTGCAGGCGTTTACCGCCAGCACTACCAGCCCGACAACGCCACGCTCATCATCAGCGGCAAGTTCGACTCTTCCCAGGTGCTGGCGTGGGTAGGCCGCTACTTTGGTGTGCTGGCCAGGCCGCAGCGCGTGATCCCACCCGCCTACACGCTGGACCCGCCGCAGGACGGTGAACGCCAGGTCACCGTGCGCCGCGTCGGTGGCGCGCCGCTGATCTACATGACTTACCACGTGCCGCCCGGCTCGCACCCTGATTTTGCTGCCGTGCAGCTGCTGTCGGGCGTGCTGGGCGACACCCCTGGCGGCCGCCTGCACAAGCGGGTGGTCGAACGGAAGTTGGCCGCTCAAGCTTTCGCCGGCGCCTGGGCGCTGGCCGAGCCCGGGCCGCTGATTCTGGGCGCGGCAATCGCGCCGGGGCAGGACGTGCAGCAGGCCCGCGCCGCGATGGTGGGCGTCATCGACGGCCTGGCCAAGGAGCCGGTGACGGCTGAAGAACTGGAGCGCGCGCGCATCGGCTGGCTCAACGGCTGGGAGCAGGGCTTCAACGACCCCGAAAGCATCGGTGTGGCGATGAGCGAAGCGGTTGCACTCGGCGACTGGCGCCTGTACTTCCTGCAGCGCGACCAGGTGCGCAAGGTGACGCTGGCCGACATCAACCGCGTCGCCACCACGTGGTTGCGCCCCGACAACCGCACGGTCGGCCTCTTCCTGCCCACCGCCAAGCCCGAACGGGCGCCGCAGGGTGCGCGCGTCGACGTGGCGGCGCAGGTCAAGGACTACAAGGGCGACCCGGCCGCCGCAGTCGCCGAGGCTTTCGACCCCACGCCAGCCACGCTGGACGCGCGCAGCCAAACGGCGCAGATGCCGGGCACGCTGAAGGTGGCGCTGCTGCAGAAGGGCACGCGCGGCCGCGTGGTGCAGGCGCAGCTGGTGCTGCGCTTTGGCACCGAGAAATCGCTCTTCGGCCAGGAAGCGGTGGCCAGCATGGTGGGCAGCCTGCTGGACAAGGGCGCGGCAGGTTTGACGCGCCAGCAGATTGCCGACGCGCTGGACAAGCTGCAGGCCGAAGTCGGCTTCAATGCCAGTGGTGACCGGCTGCAGGTCAGCATCAACACCCGGCGCGACAAGCTGCCGGCGGTGATTGAACTCGTTGGCAAGCTGCTGCGCGAGCCTGTCTTCGACGCCGGGCCGCTGGAAGAAGCGCGCAAGCAGTGGCTCACCAGCATTGAACGCCAGCGCAAGGAACCCGAGGCCGTCATCGCCAACCGGCTGGCGCGCCACGGAAACCCGTACCCACGCGGCGACCTGCGCCATGCGCAGAGTTTTGAAGAAGAAGAGCAGGACGTAAAGGCCGTGACGCTGGACCAGGTCAAGGCCTTCCACCGCCGTTTCTACAGCGCGGCCAAAGGCGAGTTCTCGGCCGTGGGCGACATGGACGAGGCAGCGGTGCGCAAGGCACTGGACGCCGCCTTCGGCAACTGGCGCCAGCCGGCCGGCGGCGCGCAGCCCTGGGCGCGTGTGGCGCGGCCGCTGGTGGTGGTGAAGCCCGAGCGCTTTGTGGAAATCACCCCCGACAAGGCCAACGCCAACCTGCAGGGCCAGCTGGTGCTGCCGCTGTCGGACCGCCACCCCGACTACGCTGCGCTGACGGTGGCCAACTACCTCTTCGGCCGCGGCGGCAGTTCAAGGCTGTGGGTGCGCATCCGCGAAACCGACGGCCTGAGCTACGACGTGCGCTCAGGTCTGGCGTGGAGCGCCCTGGACGACAACACGCAGTGGACCGTGACCGCCATCTTTGCGCCGCAGAACCAACCCAAGGTGGAAGCGGCCTTCAAGGACGAACTGGCCCGGTCGCTCAAGGACGGCTTCACGCAGACCGAACTGGACGAAGGCCGCAAGGGCCTCTTGAGCGCGCGGCGCCTGGCGCGGGCGCAGGACGGCGGCATTGCCGGTCAGCTGGTGAACAACCTGTACCTGGACCGCCGCTTCGCCTTTGACCAGCAGGTGGAAGACGCCATGGCCCGGTTGAGCCTGGCCGACATCAACGCCGCGTGGCGCCGACACATCGACCCCCAGCGCCTGGTGATGGCGTGGGGTGGGGACTTCAAGCTACCCTGAGACACTGAGGCCCCAGCACGCATCCAGCCCACCCCGAAGGTTGCCCACCATGAGCGAGAACAGCGACGCCAACGACGCCCGCGAACGCGCTGAACAGCGCACCTTGCTGCTGCCCCGTCGCGACAAGGGCAGCCAGTTGGAGCGCGGCCATGCGCTGCAGGAATTTACCGTCGAGCAGGTGCTGGGCCTGGGCGGCAGCAGCATCGTCTATCTGGCGCGCGACAACAAGCTGGACCGCCGCGTGGCGCTGAAGGAATACCTGCCCGGCACCATCGCCATGCGCGCGCCCGACGGCCAGGTGGTGCCGCGCCTGCCGCGTTTTGCCGAGTCCTATGAAAAAGGTCTGCAGAGCTTCATCAACGAATCTCGCCTGCTGGGTTCATTCGACCACCCGTCGCTGGTCAAGGTGTACCGCTTCTGGGCCGACAACGGCACCGCCTACATGGCCATGCCGTACTACGACGGCATCACGTTGAAGAAGTGGCTGAAAGACCTGGGCGCGCCGCCCAGCGAAAAATGGCTGCGCACCATCGCCCAGTCGCTGACGCAGGCGCTGGCGGTGCTGCACGACCAGGGCTGCATGCACCGCGACGTGGCGCCCGACAACATCCTGATGCTGTACGACCGTGCGGGCGGCAACTACCTTGAGCAAACGCCGCGCCCAGTGCTGCTGGACTTTGGCGCCGCGCGCCGCGTCGTGGCCGACGCAACCCAGAACCTGACCTCGCTACTGAAAAGCGGTTACTCGCCGGTGGAGCAGTACGACAACGAATCCAAGCTGCTGCAAGGCCCGTGGAGCGATGTCTATGCGCTCAGCGCGGTGCTGTACACGGCGGCCATCGGCAAGGCGCCCAACGCGGCCATCGCACGGCTGGTGCGTGACGACCTGGTGAGTGCGCGGGTGGCTGGCAAGGGCCGCTATTCGCAGTCTTTCCTGGCCGCCATTGACGCCGGCCTGGCGGTGCGGCCTGAACAGCGGCCGCAAAGCATGGCGGCGTTCCAGCAGTGGTTCAACCGCCCCGAGCCGCCACCACCGGACCGCACGGTGCCGGTGGTGGCGGTGACCGCGCCTGCTGCACTGGACGCGCTGGTGGACCTGCCGCTGGAGCCTCTGCCGCCGTCCAGCACGCGCTGGTGGTACGTGGCCGCTGCGGTGGCTGTGGGTGCGCTGGCGCTGGCGTTGTTCGGGCGCCGCTGAACCATTCGGCGGTGCGCGCGGGGGTGTGTGCGCGCGTGTTTGCTGCCGACCTTGCGGGCCTGTGCCGCACAACTCTCAACCGTTGCTGATACCCGAGGCCACGTGTCCTGCGGGCACGTGCAGCGCGGCATTCTCGATGTGCCCGGTCTGGTCGTCGAAGAAAAAATCGGGCTCGAATTCGCGCAGGAAGGTGCCCTTGGCCAGGCCGCCCAGAAACATAGCTTCATCGACGTCGATCTGCCAGTCCATCAACGTGCGGATGGCGCGTTCATGCGCCGGTGCGCTGCGCGCGGTGACCAGTGCCGTGCGCAGCCGCATGCCGGCCGCCGGCGCACGCTGCAGGCGGTGCAGCGCTTCCAGCAGCGGCTTGAAGGGGCCGGGCGCCAGGGGCGTGGCGGCGCGGTCGCGTTCGTGGGTCTGGAAGGCGTCCAGGCCTTGCGCCTGGTAGACGCGTTCGGCTTCGTCTGAAAACAGCACCGCGTCGCCGTCGAAGGCGATGCGCACTTCGTCGGGGTGGGCGGCGCTGGCGCGCGCGCTTTCCGGATACACGCGCGCTGCCGGCACGCCAGCGGCCAGGGCCTGGCGCACATCGGCTTCATTGGTGCTGAGGAAGAGGTTGGCCGCCAGTGGCCGCAGGTAGCGCCAGGGCGGCTGGCCGCGTGTGAACACGCCGCGCTCCACCCGCAGCCCGTAGTGCCGGGCCGACCGGAACACGCGCATGCCCGACACCGGGTCATTTCGCGACAGGATCACCACTTCGACGCGAGCGAGCGTTTCGCTGTTGAAAGCCAGCAGCTTGTTGACCAGCGAAAAGGCCACGCCCGGCCGCGCGGGCTCTTCCACGCGCTGCAGCTGCAGCTGCATGTAGGCGCGGTCGTCGCCGGCTTCGAATACGCGGTTCTCTTCTTCAAAGTCGAAGAGTGCGCGCGAAGAGATCGCGACGACGAGTTGGCCTTCCAGGGTGGCGGGCATGGGGTGGGTGCACGTGGCGAAGCGTGGGGAATTCGACACGCGGATGGTACGGGCGGCGCAGAGTCATGAGCCTGCTGTTATGGGCCTGCTGTCATGAGCCTGCTGTCATGAGCCTGCCACATCGGGCGCGCACAGTAACTGGGCGTCCGTTTGCACCGGTCCATCAGGATCAAACGAAGTCAGCATGAAGACCCACGCACCAGGGCCCCGCCCCGAAAATCGCTGCCGCAGTGGCGTTGAAGCCGCCCCGTGGTGGGATTTGCCGCGCCACGGCCTGCGCAGCGAGGCCTTTGCAGAAGACCTGCCGCAGGCCGTCCATAACGCTGCCGCCGTCACAATGCCAGCCGGGGCGCACCCGTGGTGGGGCGCAGGCGCACAGGGGCGTGTGGATGGCTGGGTTCAGGCGTGTTTTTTTGAGGATGACGGGTTCGTTGGTCGTTGCCACAGCGGCCCATGCCGCGCCCCCGCATGAACATGGTGTGGCCCGCCTTGATGTGGCGGTGGAAGCCGGCCGGGTCAGCATCGAGCTCGACACGCCGCTGGACAACCTGCTGGGCTTTGAGCGTGCACCGCGCAGCGACGCCGAACGCGACAGGGTCACCGCGCTGGTGGCGCGGCTGCGGGCCGGCGCCGTGCTGTTCCGCATCGACGCGGCAGCCGGTTGCAGCCTGGCAAAGGTCGATCTGGTGTCGGCGCCCATCGGCCTTGGCAAAGAGGGCAGCACTGCCGCAGCCGGTGACCATGCGGACTTGAGTGGCAGCTTCGACTTCCGCTGCAAAGACGGCGCCCGTGCCGGCTTCGTCGAGATCGGACTGTTTGACGCATTCCCGGCGCTCAAGCGCATTGACCTGCAACTGGCCACGCCGCGCGGCCAGATCAAGACTGTGCTGCGCCGGCCAGCGTCGCGCGTGGCGCTGGTGCGTTAGCCGTTACAGGCCTTGGACCCGCATGCTGCAAATCCGCAACTTGCGATTCGCCTGGCCGACTGCGGCCGACTGCGTTGCCATCGACACGCTGGACGTGGCCGCCGGCCGCACGCTCTTCCTGCACGGCCCCAGCGGCTGTGGCAAGAGCACCCTGCTGGGGTTGATGGCCGGCGTGTTGCAGGCGCAGCAGGGCACCGTGTCGCTGCTGGGCCAGCCCTGGGCGGCGCTGCCGGCAGGCCGGCGCGATGCGCGGCGGGCCGACCACGTTGGCGTGATCTTCCAGCAGTTCAACCTGCTGCCTTACCTGACGGTGCTGGACAACGTGCTGTTGCCCTGCCGCTTTTCAGCCGCACGCGCCGCGCGTTGCCCCGGCACCCCGGCTTCAACGGCCCAGGCCCTGTTGCAGCGCATGGGGCTGACGGCTGAGTTGTGGGGCAGGCGTGCCGACGCGCTGTCGGTGGGCCAGCAGCAACGCGTGGCGGCAGCGCGGGCGCTCTTGGGGGCGCCGGAACTCGTCATCGCCGATGAACCCACGTCGGCGCTGGACACCGCGCTGCGCGACGGCTTCATGGACTTGCTGCTGGGCGCCTGCGCCGACAACGGCAGCACCCTCGTGTTTGTGAGCCACGACGAACGCCTGGCAGCGCGGTTTGACGATCGCTTGAGCCTGCCCACACTGAACCGGGCGGCAGCGAAAGTCCCCCCGGGGGACCGGGCGGCGTACTTGGCGGCCGAGGGGCGCGAATGAAATCATTGCTGCACATCGCCCTGCGCAGCGCGCTCAACCGCCGCGGCACGCTCGCGCTGGTGATGCTGTCCATCGCGCTGGCTACCGCGCTGCTGCTGGGCCTGGAGCGGCTGCGCACCGACATCCGCAGCAGCTTCGCCCTGGCCGTCAGCGGCACCGATCTGGTCGTCGGCGCGCGCACGTCGCCGGTGCAACTGATGCTGTACGCCGTGTTCCATGTGGGTGGCGCCACCCACAACATCCGCATGGACAGTGTGCGTGCCGTCGCCGCGCACCGCGCGGTGGCCTGGGTGGTGCCACTGTCGCTGGGCGATTCGCACCGAGGCCGGCCGGTGCTGGGCACCACGCCCGACTACTTTGAGCGCTTTGCCTATGGCGACCGCCAGCCGCTGGTGCTGGCGCAGGGGCGCGCCTTTGCGGCCACACTGGACGGCTTGTATGAAGCCGTGGTCGGCGCCGAAGTGGCGCAGGCGCTGGGCTACACGCTGGGCCAGAAGATCACGCTGTCGCACGGCAGCGCCGACCTGCTGGCACCCGAACACGCCGACAAGCCTTTCACGGTGGTCGGCGTGCTGGCGCGCACCGGCACGCCCGTGGACCGCACGGTGCATGTCAGCCTGCAGGCCATCGAGGCCATCCACCTGGACTGGGTTGGCGGCGCGCCTCTGCCAGCGTCTGCGGGCATGAAAATCGCGCCCGAATACGCGCGCAAGTTCGACCTTGAACCCAAGCAGGTGACGGCCGCGCTCGTGGGCCTGAAGAACCGCGTCGCGGTCTTCAACGTGCAGCGTTTCGTGGCCGCCCATGAAGGCGAAGCGCTGCTGGCAGTGCTGCCCGGCGTGGCGCTGGACGAGTTGTGGTCGGTGGTGGGGCCGGGCGAGCAGGCTTTGTTGGTCATCAGCGCGCTGGTGGCAGTGGTGAGTCTGGCGTCGCTGGTGGCGGTGGTGCTGGCGGGGCTGAGTGAACGCCGGCGTGAACTGGCGGTGCTGCGCGCCGTCGGCGCCGGCCCGCGCCATGTGCTGTGGCTGCTGGCGGCCGAAGGAACCATGGTGACGCTGGCCGGCGCCTTGCTGGGCGCGCTGGCGGCAGCACTTGCGGTATGGCTGGCAGGGCCGTGGCTGCAGCAGCGTTTTGGCATCACGCTCTTGCCGGCTGCGCCCACGGCGGCGCAGTGGGCGCTTTTTGCCGCCGTGGTGCTGGCGGGTATGCTCGCCAGCCTGGTGCCGGGGTGGCAGGCGTACCGCCTGTCGCTGGCCGACGGATTGAGTCCACGAACATGAAATTGCTGACCCCTCGGCCCGCTGCGCTGGTTGCGTTGCTGGCATTGCTTGCGTTGCCTGCGGTTGCCCTGGCCCAGGGCAAGGACGGCGTGCCGCTGATGAAGCCACCGCTGGCCGCGAACCCGCCCGCCACCGCACCTGCGAAGCCGGCAACCGCCGCAACCCCCGCCGCAACCCCCGCCGGCGCTGCCCGCACCATCGCCTGGGACGCGCTGGTGCCCGCCGGCTGGGATCCGTTCAAGGACTTCAAGGACTTGAACTTTCAGACGCTGGACGACGGTGACCCGCGCGCCACCGCCATGCTGAAGAAGATGCGCGACGTCTGGGACAACGCCCCCGTCAACACCGCGCTCGTCGGCCAGGTGGTGCGCATTCCCGGCTTCGTGGTGCCGCTGGAAGACACCAAGGACGGGTTGAAGGAATTCCTGCTGGTGCCTTATTTCGGCGCCTGTGTGCACAGCCCGCCGCCACCGGCCAACCAGATCGTGCACGTGCTGCCCAAGTCACCGGCCAAGGGCCTGCGGTCAATGGACGCGGTGTGGATCAGCGGCACGCTCACGACGGGGCGCACCGATTCGTACATGGGCGCGGCCAGCTACCGCATTGAAGCCACCAGCGTGGCGCCGTACACCGAAGGTTCGAAGTGAATCGAAGGTTCGAAGTGAACCGAAGTTTCGAAGTGAACCGAAGGTTCGACATGAAAGCTGCGGCGACGTGACGAGCCGCCAGACCGGGCAGGCCGGCCGCGACCTTACCCGCACCACGCTCGCGGTGCTGTTCCTGGGCCTCTTGCTGGCCACGTCGCTGTGGGTTCTGCGGCCCTTTTTGGGCCCCACGGTCTGGGCGACGATGGTGGTGGTGGCCACCTGGCCCTTGATGCTGCGCCTGCAAAAGCTGCTGTGGGGCCGGCGGGCGCTGGCGGTGGCGGTGATGACGATCCTGCTGCTGCTGCTGTTTGTGGTGCCGCTGGTGCTGGCCATCGTCACCATCGTCAGCAATGCAGACCGCCTGGTGGACTGGGCGCAGATCGCCGCGACCTACACGCTACCGGACAAACCACCGCCCTGGCTGGGCCAGTTGCCGGTGGTCGGTGGCATGGCAGAAAAGGCCTGGCAGCAGGCGGCTGAATTGGGCCTGCGAGACTTGCTGCCGCGCCTGTCGCCCTACGCGGGCGACCTGACCAAATGGTTTGTTGCGCAAGTGGGCAGCGTCGGCTTGTTGTTGTTGCAGTTCTTGCTGACGGTGGTGATTGCGGCTGTCATGTACAGCAACGGCGAAGCAGCCGCTGTGCTGGTGCGCCGCTTTGCACAGCGGTTGGCGGGCGCGCGGGGTGCCGACGTCGTCACGCTGGCGGGTGGCGCCATTCGCGGTGTGGCACTGGGCGTGGGCGTGACGGCCTTCGTGCAGGCGCTGCTGGGCGGCCTGGGCGTGGCGCTGGCGGGGGTGCCTTTTGCGACGCTGCTGACGGCACTGATGTTCATGCTGTGCATTGCCCAGGTGGGGCCGATGCCCGTGTTGCTGGGCGCCGCCGGCTGGGCCTTCTACGACGACCACACGGGCTGGGCCATCTTTCTGGTGGTGTGGGCGCTGGTGGTGGGCACGATGGACAACTTCCTGCGTCCCTGGCTGATCAAGCTGGGCGCTGACTTGCCGCTGTTGCTGATCTTCGCCGGCGTCATTGGCGGCCTCTTCGCCTTCGGCCTGGTGGGCATCTTCGTCGGCCCGCTGATGCTGGCCGTGGGCTACACCCTGCTGGAAGCCTGGATGGATGATGAGGCAACGGTGGAGCCGGATGATCGCGATTGATCATCGCGATTGATCATCGCGATCAATTGCCGAGACTGACTGCTGCGACTGAATGCCGAGACTGATCGCTGTGAACGAGGCTGCTCGCCGATGGCACAACAGCGTCCACCTGCCGCGCCAGCAGGGTCGCCGCATCGTCGATCACTGCGGCGCGGATGAGCGCGCTGTCAGGCAGGGCCGGTCCAGCCCTGGGCGCTCAGCGCCGCTGCAGCTTGCGTTGCATCGTGAAACTGCAGCGCACACCAGCCCAGCGCCTGCGCTGCCGCCACATTTGCAGCCTGGTCGTCCATGAAGACCAAATCCTGCGGTGCGCGGCCAAAGCGGTCGGCCGCCAGCCGGTAGATCTCTGCCTCGGGCTTGTTGTGATGCACGCGGCAAGAGAAGACGCCGCTCTGAAAGCGGCGGAAAAAATCGTCGCGCGATTCCAGGATCTGCGCATACGGCAGTGGCATGTTGGACAGGTAATGCAGCGTGTGTCCGGCGTCGCCC